>JAFAHL010000388.1 GCA_019237215.1 Hyphomicrobiales bacterium
CACCACCTTGATCCAGGGCGTGGCGGGAATCGCTGTGAAGTATTTGGCAGCTAGCCTGATTTCCTCGTCCGTCATTGCTTTCGCAAACCCCGTCATCAATCCCGTATTGGCTTTTCTCGGATCGGAGGTTGTTCTGGCCCCGTTGCGAAAATCCATCATCTGCTGCACGAAATATTCATAGCTGAGGCCCGTGATGTTGGCATTCTCCGGACGACCCTTTCCGTTGGGGTAATGACACAAACTGCAGGCATAGATCGTGGGCTGCGCCGTTTGCCTGCCACGGGCAACGACGTCGGGCATCATTGGATGGTCCTCGGGGAACCAGTCGGCCGGAGCATAGCGATTGGCGATCTGTGCGCGGGTGAATGAGGCTTTGGATCCGGGCAGAGCGTGCAGCGTAGTGTTGTCCAACACTTGCGCAGGATTGGGCGCGGCGGGCGGGGTTCCGGGCGGCACCGGCGTCGCGAAACCGTAGGCCCAGGGCGGCGGCGCATCTTCACCTTGGACGGCGGTCGCGGCCCCTGCCACAACGGCGAACGCCAAAGCCGGCGCGATGAACAGCTTTTTCATGATTCTCCCCCTTTTCTTGGTCGGGTCTTGCGAACTGCCGGTCAAGAAAGACGACGATCATGCTATCAGCCCGGCCTGGTATTTGGAACGAGCCGTTGACGTAGGTCATGGCACGTCGGCGGATCGGCTGGCTTGGTCAATTGGTCTTCATATATTTCTCGTGGCAGCCGTTGCAGGCTGCCCGCAATTGCCCGACCAGCCTTCTGAACTCATCTAGGCGCTTGGTGTTGCTGGCGTCCTGGGCCAGTTTCGAAGCAGTCGAGGCGCGCCGATAGAAATCCGCAAAATTCGCCCACACCTCGGGCGACGCGTATGTATCGGTCGCCGGATCGCGATCGGCGCCTGGTTGCCATTGGTTGGTTCCCACCGCAAACATGTGCGGAAACGACATCAGCATGATCGAGATGGTGTCGGCGTGCTCTTGCGCCTCTGCGGCGTCGAGCTTGCCGTTCGGCGCCAGCATGGTCTCGATCGCATCCATGTTCATGTCAATCGCGCCCATCAAGATCTTGCGGGCGAAGATCGTGTCCTTCGCCGGCGGGCCACTGGGCTCTTGACCGAGCGCAAACGGCGCAGCGATGAGCCCGCCGATCGCCAACGCGGCGGCGGGACGCAAGCGTAAACCCCGGCTCATTCGAGCCCCGGCCGCTCCTGCTCGCGAAGGTTGGCGGTAAAGACCTCCCCGGTCGCCACGACGGTGAGCTGCTTCAGCGCGCCCCCCTTGCGCTGGGAGTCGCGCAGCGGGCTGAACACGACCTCGACCGTCTCGCCAGGCTTGACGGCGTCGCGCCGCCAGCCGCCGGCACGCACAAGATTGCCCGGGCTCGTCATCTCCATCACCCAGACCGCTGGGCCATCCTCGGCTCGCTCCTTGACGACGCCGTTGACCGAGAGGCTGACGTGCGGATTGACCCAGCGCAGTTCCACGACCTCACCGTTGATCGTCATGGTCGTGGCATGATCGAACATGGTGGCGGAATGATGCGCCCATACCGATGCGATACCGGCCGCAAGCACACCGGCAACGGCGAGCGCGCCCACGGTCTTGAGACGTTTCGTCATGAGATTGATCCGGTTGCTGGATTATTTCGGCGCGACGAGGTTGCCCCACTCGGTCTTCTCGACCGGCACGAAGATGTGGTGGCCATTCTCATCCTTGGCTTCCCTGTACTCGCCCTGCTGACATACGCCCTCGACGATGTCGAACTTGCGCGCGCGCTGGCGGAAGAAGATGCGTGTCGTCTTCCAGGGCTTGGTGAAAATCTTGGGCGCGGTAATCTCGAGCTCGACGTGCAGGATATCCTTTTCGGCAAGGTAGATGCGTTCGGTGACGCGCATGTCGCCGTCGTTCGGCACGCCGACGGCCTCGCTGATCGCAAGCGGCGCTTGGGGCAGGATGTCGACCGTGTCAACGACAAGGGTGTCGCCCTCCCAATGGCCGATCGAATGGCCGTGGAATGTCGGGTCTGGCGTGTCGGGGTGCGCACGACCGTCGGTGTAGATGCGACGTAGCCGGTTGCCGTCGGATTCGCCGAGCATCGTCACTCGGCCGGGGGTGAAGAGGATCTCCATCGCGTTGTGCGTGACCAGCATCCAGGACGGATGCGCCTCGGGGAGGCAGCCGTAGAAGATCAGTTTCGGCCGGCCGGCCTTTTCCTCGGCCCACATCTTCTCGGCTTCCTTGGCGACCTTTTCATTCCACGGCGGCGGATTGGTGCGCGCCTGAGCGTCTTGGTCGGTGATCTTCGGATTCCACACGCCGCTCCAGTCCGGCAATTTGGCTAGATCGGCGTAGTCCTGCGCGGTCGGCGGCGGATTGATGATGGCTGGCGGCTTTTTCGGTGCGTTCTGGGCATCAGCCGTCGCGGCGGAGGCCAGCACCACAAACATCGTCGCTAGGAGTCGGGATCGCATGCGCCGCCTTTCACGCAATTGAGATGCAGACCATTGGCCAAAATACCTCAGTGGCCGCACTAGTGCAAATGTGCGCGCGGATGGAGCGGCCGCGCGCCACCACCGCGACCCGTCGCCCTGTACCATTACCGGAAATCGACAGGTCCTGTATGGTGCTAGCGGATGGACGGCGTGGCTTTTAGAACCCGGGATGAAGCGACATGAACCGTATCGCCTACTGCATCGAGATGATCGCTTTCAGCAGCCGGTGGCTGGTCGCGCCGTTTCTGCTCGGGCTGATTTTCGGCCTCGCAGTGTTGCTCTGGAAGTTTGTCGTCAAGCTTGTGGATTTCGTGACTCAGATCCATGGCGCGGAGACCTCGGACGCCATCGTCGGCATTCTAAATCTGATTGATCTTACGCTCGTCGCCAATCTTATCGTGATCGTGATCTGCTCCAGCTATGAGAACTTCGTGTCGCCCATCGACTATTCCAAGCATCCGACTTGGCCACCTGGTCTCGTTAATATTGGATTCTCGGGGCTCAAGCAGAAACTGCTCGGCTCCATCGTCGCGATCGCGGCCGTCAGCGTGCTCGAATGGTTCACCGACATCGACCGCAAGGCCGATAGCGTGAAGCTCGCCTGGGTGGTGGGAATTCTGCTTGCATTTGCGGTCGCGATGCTGGTGCTGGCAATCGCCGACCGCGTCAGCGGCGCGACCGCAGACCGCCCTTAATTCCGACGCCCGCGGGGTGGCTGCGCAAGCGGCCATTGCGCGCACGATGGGGTCTCGCGGCCTGTGCAACGCACGAGTAATCTCGTGATTGCACGATTGCTTCGGAGGGCATCATGAACCTTCCCCGTCGCAAACTTCTGCATCTCGCCACGGGGTTTGCGGCGCTACCGATGCTACCGCGACCGGCCAGCGCGCAGGTTTATCCCTCGCGGCCGGTGCGAATCGTTGCGGCGTTCGCGGCAGGGGGCGGCGTCGATATCACGGCGCGGCTGATCGGCCAGTGGCTTTCCGATCGGCTGGGACAATCCTTCGTGGTCGAGAATCGACCTGGGGCCGGCGGCAACATCGGCACCGAAGTGGTCGTCAATGCGCCGCCTGACGGGTATACCTTGCTTCTGGCCACCGTCCCGAACGCGGTGAACGCGACGCTCTACGAGAAGCTCAATTTCAACTTCATCCGCGATATCGCACCCGTCGCGGGCATCATTCGCGTGGTGATGGTCATTCTTGTGCATCCGTCGGTTCCGGCCAAGACCGTTCCCGAATTGATCGCCTACGCGAAAGCCAATCCCGGCAAGATCAACATGGCGTCGGCCGGAGCGGGAAGCGCGCCGCACATGGCGGGGGAGCTTTTCAATTTCATGGCGGGCGTGAACATGGTCCATGTCCCCTATCGCGGCCAGGGACCTGCGCTGAGCGATTTGCTCGGCGGGCAGGTGCAGGTCTTTTTCGCCACCACTCCCGGGACGAGCGACTTTGTCAGAACGGGCAAACTACGCGCGCTTGCGGTGACGAGCCCAACGCGGGCCGAAGGCTTTTCAGAGCTGCCGCGGGTGGGAGACTTCGTGCCGGGTTACGAAGCGAGCCAGTGGTACGGCATCGCCGCTCCGAATAACACGTCCGTCGAGGTCGTCGATAAGCTCAACCGCGAGATCAACGCCGCCCTGAGCGATCCCGTGATGCGAGCAAAGTTTGCCGAGATAGGCGGCGAGCCGCTTGCGGGCTCGCCTTCCGAGTTCGGTCGGCTCATCGCCGAGGAAACCGAGAAGTGGGGCAAGGTGGTCAAGTTCACCGGGCTCAAGCCGGAGTGACCCGCGGGCGGCAGCCGAGACGCTGCCGCTACTGCGCCACCGTCACGTTGGTTTTGACCGAGTTGGCGATGAAACAATTCTCGTGCGCGGCGTGGTGCATTTTATCAAGCTCTTGCGCATTCGGCACGCGATCGCCGCTCCACTTGATCTTCGGGTGTAGCTCAACTCGAGTGATCGCCAGCTTGCCTTCGGCGTTCTTCTCCATGTGGCCAATCGCATGATCCTCGTACGAGTCGAGGATAAACTTCTGCTTGCAGGCGATCGCCAGGAACGTGAGCATATGGCAGCTCGAGAGCGAAGCGACGAAAGCCTCCTCGGGATCGACATTGGCGGGATTGCCGAGATAAGCCGGGGCCGCGGTCGCGGTCATCGCATGGCCACCGTCGAAGCTCCAGGTATGATCGCGCGGATACTTCTGATACGAGAACTCGGCTCCGCCGCGCTCCCATCTCAACGTCACTTTGTGCTCGGACATGCCTTTGTATATAGGGTGCGCGAGCGCGGGTGCAATTGCCGCAACGTGACTTCGCCCGCCCGTGCCGCTGCTGCTCACGCGTTGACGCCATGTCGTAGACAAGCCGATCGGCCATTGAATATGGTAGCGTCCAAAGCACACCGCGCAAACGGATGAACCCGCCGCCCGCCGAGATTGGTGCGCCCGTCGCCGAGGTCGAGACCCCGGCGCTGCTCATCGAGCTCGACGCTCTCGATCGCAACATCGCGAAGATGGCCGAGTTCGCTCGAACCGCGGGCGTGCGCGTGCGGCCCCACGCCAAGACCCACAAGTCGACTGCGATCGCGTTACGGCAGATCGCTCTCGGCGCGGTCGGCCAATGCGTGCAGAAGGTCGGCGAAGCCGAAGTGCTCGTGCGCGGCGGCGTGAATGACGTGCTGGTCAGCAATCAGGTTGTTGGCGAACGCAAGTTGCGGCGGCTGGCCGCGCTGGCAAAGGAGGCGACCATCGCGCTGTGCTTCGATGCCCCCGAGCAGGTCGACGCGGCATCGCGCGTGGCGCGGGATTTCGGCGTTACGCTTGGAGGGCTGGTCGAGATCGAAGTCGGTATGGAGCGCTGCGGCATAGCGCCGGGCCGGGATGCGGCATCGCTCGCATGCCGCGTCGCCGATGCACCGAACCTGAAATTCAAGGGGTTGCAGGCCTACCACGGCCGCGCGCAGCACATGACGACCCACCAGGAACGCACGCAGGCGATCGCCTTCGCCGTCGATGCGGTGCGCGAGACGTTGGCGGCGCTGGACGCGAAAAACCTTCCCTGTGAAATCATCGGCGGCGCCGGGACCGGGACTTTCGCAATCGAGGCGGCGAGCGGCGTTTATAATGAGCTGCAGGTTGGCTCGTATGTATTCATGGACACCGAATATGCCCGTATCCACGGCAGCGACGGTCGTCCCTACGCCGAGTTCGAACACAGTCTATTTGTGCTCGCATCGGTCATCAGCGTGCCGACGGCCGACCGAGCAATCGTGGACGCGGGCCTCAAGTCCTACAGCGCCGAACGCGGTCCCCCGTGGGTGCATGATCGCCCCGACGTCGAAGTGACCGGCGTCTCGGACGAGCACGGTAAACTCAAGGTCGGGCCGCGCGCGCGGCCCCTGTCCCTCGGCGAGAAGGTCTGGCTCATCCCCGGACACTGCGATCCGACGGTCAATCTGCATGATTGGTATGTCGGTGTCCGCAACGGGCGCGTGGAGACGCTGTGGCCGATCAACGCGCGTGGTGCCAGCATCTGAATGGATTGCATGGGAACCTACCGCGACCACGGCCGTGAGCGCATGACAACGATCATAGACCGGATACCGGTGCTGCGCGCAAAAGCAGTGGGACCGCCGGCAACGCTTGCGCTCGCCGCCCTCATAGCTCTCGCCGGCGGAGCGCTGGCGGCCGAGCCCTTTCCCGATCGTCCCGTCACGCTCATCGTGCCCTATGCGGCCGGCGGCAGCTCAGATGTGCTCGCTCGCCTCATCGGCGAGCGGATGTCGAAATCGCTCGGCCAGCAAGTCGTCATCGACAACCGTGCCGGCGCCGGCAGCC
>JAFAHL010000426.1 GCA_019237215.1 Hyphomicrobiales bacterium
CGCCGGCGGCGCCGGAGCCCGCGCCCGCGGTCACTGCGCCGTCCCCATTTCAGTTCGTCGCTCCGACGCCCATTACCGGTCTCGGCATCGACCGCGACAAGGTGCCGGCCATGGTGCAGACGCTCCCCGCCGAGGACTTCTCGCGCACCTATTCGCCAAACGTGGTCGAGACGCTCGCGCAGCGCATTCCGGGCGTCACCACCAACAACGTCCAGGGCAACGAATTTGCCACGGATCTGCGCTATCGCGGCTTTGCGGCTTCGCCGGTGCAGGGCACGCCGCAGGGGCTCGCCGTCTACATGCAAGGCATCCGCGTCAATGAAGCCTTCGGCGACACCGTCAACTGGGACTTAATTCCGAAGGTCGCGATCGGCCGCTCGGATATCTGGACCAACAATCCGGCCTTCGGCCTCAACGCCCTTGGTGGCGCAATCAGCTTCCAGATGAAGGACGGCTTCACCTACAACGGCACCGAGTTCGATGCCTCCGGCGGCTCCTACGGCCGGGTCGGCGGCTCCCTGCAATACGGGGTGCGCAACGGGGAATGGGGGCTCTATCTCGCGGCGGAAGGCCTCAAGGACGATGGCTGGCGCTACCAGTCGCCATCGCGACTGGCGCGCTTCTACGGCGATCTCGGCTGGAAGGGCACCGACGCCGAGATTCATCTCGTCACGTCCGAAGCAGACAATTTCTTCGGCGTGATCGGACCGACGCCGATCGAACTGCTCGCCAACGACTATCGCGCGATCTACACCTGGCCGCAGACCACCAAAAACCAGGCGGAACTGATTGCGCTCAACGGCCGCTACTCCGCGACCGACCACTGGACGGTGCAGAGCAATCTTTATTATCGCCGGTTCGACCAGCAGCATGTCGACGGCAACGCCGCCGAGGTCGAGCGCTGCAGCGGGCTCAACACACTGTGTCTACAAGACGATGCATTCCCGCCGCCGCGACCGCCGGCGGCCGCTTTCCAGATCCTCAATCAGAACGGCCAGCCGATCAATTGTCCGCCCGGCGGCGGCAATACCTGCGCGACCACGCCTTGGGGCACCGTCGACCGCACCTTCACCAAGGCGCTGACGACAGGCGCCTCGTTGCAGGGCCTCAACGACGACAAGGTGCTCGGTCACGACAACAACTTCGTGATCGGCGCCAGCGTCGACCGCAGCAAGATCGGGTTCCAGGCCAACAGCGAGCTTGGCTTTATCTACCCCGATCTCTTCGTCGGTCCCAACGCCGCCGTGCCGGGGACGGGAGAGATCATCCATACCGCGGGCAATCTCGGCTTCAGCCCCGTCAGCCTCGGGGCGTGGCAGACTTATTACGGTGCCTACTTCAACGAGACGTTCGATTTGACCAACCGGCTGTCGCTGACGGGAGGGGGTCGTTACAACCTCGCCGCCATCGACATGGCCGATTTGTTCGGCACCAGCCCCGAGCTCAGCGCCAGCTACACGTACGCCCGCTTCAATCCGGTGACGGGCTTGACCTACAAAATTCTCCCGGAGCTGATGACGTTCTATGCCGGCTATTCGGAAGCCAACCGCATCCCGACGCCGCTCGAGCTCGGCTGCTCAAACCCGCAAAAGCCCTGTCTGTTGGAGGGGTTCCTCGTGTCCGATCCTCCGCTGCAACAGGTGGTTGCGAAAACCGTTGAGACCGGGTTCCGTGGCAACTTCAATACCGGCAGCGGTCGCGGCGACTGGAAGCTCGGGCTGTTTCACACCAACAGCGAGAGCGACATTATTCAAGTCGCGAGCACCATCCAGGGCCGAGGCGTGTTCCAGAACGTTCCCCTTACGCGCCGCCAAGGGGTGGAAGCGGGCGCCAACTACCAGACGGAAAAATACCTCGTCTACGCGAATTACGCCTTCATCGACGCCACCTACCAATTCTCGGGAAAGTTGGCGTCGCCGAACAATCCTTTTGCGGACGCAGATGGAAATATCTTCGTCACTCCGGGCAAGCAGATCCCCGGCATTCCGCGGCAGCAGATCAAAGGTGGCGTCGACTACTGGTTCACGCCGGAGCTGAAGCTCGGCACCGACGTCATTTGGGTCAGTAGCCAATGGTTTGTCGGCGACGACGCCAACCAGAACCCCAAGCTCGCCGACTACTGGGTCGCGAACCTGCACGGCTCGTACCAGCTCACCAAGGAGCTGCAGATTTACGGGTTCATAAACAACCTGTTCAATCGCAAGTTCGCGACTTTCGGCACCTTCTTCGATCCGCAGTCGACGGTCGCGATCGCGATACCGAACGTGCTGTTCGACCACCGCACGGTCACGCCGGCGCAGCCGCTCTCGGTCTATGTGGGGATGCGTGCGAAGCTGTGATCGCTTGCGCATGCTGCCTGTCCTCGTGGTGGCGAGAATCACGAGGGCCAATCGTGCGGCCGCGCCATCCTCGCAGACGCGAGCTTCGGCCATTCCTCGGCTCAGGATCGACTTTAAGTCATCGCTCTCCCGCCATGATATAGGCCCACAACGCCTCGAGCTGTTCGGGATCGAAGAAATCGCCCCACGGCGGCATCTGGTTCTTGCCGTGTATCACCGAATTGACGAAGCGTTCGCGCTGGCCGGGCGGAAATTTCCGCAAATTGAATGCCGCGCCGGGGTCCTGCATGCGCGCGCCGTGACACGGCGAGCAGTTGACGGCGTAGAGCTCGGCGCCGGTCGCGATCTGGTCGTGGGAGAAGCTTTGCGCTTCTTCGGCGCTGGCCGGTACGCTCATAACGAAAGCCGCCAGGGCGATCGATAACGCGCCGCGCTTCATGCCAAGAACTTCAATGCATCCTCCATGCCCGCCGGCGCGGACCTCACACCTCGACATCACACCTCGTTCCAAGACGCGTCATGCCCGCAATGGCGTCCGGCGCCGACACGTTGAACAAGATAGAAAACTCGCCCTTTACTCCGGCAAGAGCGCGAAGGTCCAGACCGATCCGCCTTGCGGCACCTTGTCCTTGAGCTGCTCGCGCGCGATGTTCCAGTAGAGCCCACCGATGCCGGACAGCACGGTCACATATTGCCGGCCTTGGTGCGTGTAAGTGACCGGCATGGCATTGATGCCCGATCCAGTCTGGAACTGCCAGACGACCTTGCCGGTGTCGGCATCGACCGCGATGAACTCGCCGGTTTCCTTGCCGGTGAACAGCAGGCCGCCGCCGGTCGCCAGCATCGCCGACCAAATCTGGAAATCCATCTGCGGAGTTCGCCACTTCTTCTGCGCGGTGAGCGGATCGATGGCCTCCATGTGGCCGAGCGGTTCATCGGCCGCCCGCGGGAGCGGCAGGTTATCGATGAATTGGTAACGCTGCCCGACCACGTGCGGCTTGGTCTCCAGGTGCTTGTACATCCGCCCCTCGTGGAGCGTGTTGGCGTAAAGCAGGCCGGTCTGCGGATTGAACGCGGCGTGCGGCCAGTTCTTGGCGCCCCGCGTCGAAGGCCAATGCTCGGTGGCCTTCATATCGCGGATGCTCTTGGCGATCTCGGTCTCGACCGGCCGACCGGTCTCATTGTCGACGTGGCTCGCCCAGTTCACCTTCTCGAACGCATTTGCCGCCAGCAGCTTGCCGTTGGTGCGGTCGATCACGTAGAGAAAGCCGTTGCGGTTGAGCTGCATGATCACCTTGCGCTTCTGCCCGCCAACATCGATGTCGGCGTTGATCAGCTCCCAGCAGGCGTCATAGTCGTAGGCATCGTTGGGCGTGAACTGGTAGTACCAGACGATCTCGCCGGTCGCCGGCCGCATCGCCAGCACCGATGAGGTGTAGAGGTTGTCGCCGTCGCGGCTCTGTGAGGCCCACGGTGCGGGATTGCCGATGCCCCAATACATCAGGTCGAGCTCGGGGTCGTAGGAGCCGGTGATCCACGACGAGCCGCCGCCAACCTCCCAAGCATTGTTGTTTTGCGGCCAGGTGTCGTTGCCCTTTTCGCCGCGGGCGGGGATGGTGTAGCGCCGCCACAGATGCTTGCCGGTCTCGGGGTCCCAGCCGTCGATAAAACCGCGAATGCCGAACTCAGCGCCGGAAATGCCGGTCACCAGCACGCCGTTCGCCACCAGTGGCGCAACCGTGAGCGAAAAGCCCTCCTTCCATTCCGCCGCCTTCGACTTCCACAGCTCCTTGCCGTCTTTGGCGTCATACGCGATGACGTGAGCGTCGAGCGTGGTGCGGAAGACCTTGCCGTTGTAGATCGCCGCCCCCTTGTTGGAGACGCCGCAACAGACGACGCGGGGAGTTTCTGGCGGCCAATCGAGCGCCTGTTTCCAGATCTGCTTGCCGGTGGCGACGTCGATCGCGACGGTCGCTCTGGCGTTGGTGACGTACATCACGCCGTTGTAGACGATCGGCTGCGCCTGTTCGCCCCAATTGTTGTCGAGGCTGAGATTCCATACCGGCACCAAACGCTTGACGGTTTGCTTGTTGATCTCTTTGAGCGGGCTGTAGCGCTGCTGATGGTAGCCCATACCGTAGGTGAGGATGTTGTCGGTCGAGCCGCCGTTGCCGTCTCTCTTGAGATCGTCAAGCGTCTGCGCCGAGGCGCCGGCGCCGAGCAACAACAGAACACACGCAGCCGATACGAGGATCTTCATGAGCGTCGCTCCCTGATAAGCCGTTCGTGGCGGCGGTACTGCGGCGGTTGAACCGGCCTGTTGCAGGTAAGGATGACCTGTCGCAGGTAAGCATAATGCATCCGCGGCGGCCGTCGAGAGCCTCGGCCGTGACGGCGGGGATGGCTGGTGCGCTACGACGGAGTCTTCGGGTGGGCAGAATCCCCGGGAGGTGGGCACGACAATCGGAGATTTAGTTCAGAGGAGTGCCTGATTGAGCCGCCGCGCGATCTCCTCGCGCAGGTCCGCGAGCTCGGCTGCCGTGTGCCGCGCGCGCGGGCGCGCGACTGCAACGTCGGCGAGGATGCGCGCGGGACTGACCGAGAGCAGAAGCAGCCGGTCGGCGAGCCCGGCGGCCTCCTCGACGTTGTGGGTCACCAGCAGCGTGGTGACGGGACGGCGGTTGACGAGCTCGGCGAGCTCTTCGCGCAGCCGTGCTGCAAGTGCGTCGTCGAGCGAC
>JAFAHL010000085.1 GCA_019237215.1 Hyphomicrobiales bacterium
CAGGGCGACAAGATTATCGACTCGCGCATCGGCATCGTCCTCGATCAATGCTACAAACAGACATTTGAGCCCTTCGACTTGTCACCCCCTCCCGCCGCGAAAAAGGTCGGCCCTTGATTCGGTTTCTGTGATTTAGATCTTGCGCCCAATCGCGCACCAGAATGGCACGCCATCGCTAAAGCGTACTTCGCCCAGCCCGGCGTTCCCCATCAACACTCTGATCTCGGCTTGCGTCATGCGATGCTCGAGCCGCGTCCCGAAACGGTCGAGCGCGTCGGTGCGCATCGCATAATAGCTGCGCCCGCGATAGGTGCCGAGCGGCCAATCGGCGACATTGCCGCCCAGCCGCTCGAATAGCCACGCCCCGCGCGCCAGGGGCCAGTAGACGCAGGCAGCAAGAAGTTCGGCAGCCGCCGACTTTAAGCGAAAGGGCGCCTTCGAAAGCGCATGTCGCAAGAGATCGCTCGCTCGCCACAACAGACGAAACCATGCCGGCCGGTTCTCGAAGGCGTAATAGATATAAACGAGCATTGGCGCTCCACGTTTGAGCTTTCTCACGCATGCGGCGAGGCCCGCCGCGGGATCGGGCAAATGGTGGAGCACGCCGAGGCTGTAACCGAAATCCATGCTGTCGTCGGGCAAAGGCATGGCGTCGAGCGGCGCCACGTGAAACTCCACGTTGCCCAGGCCCGAGAGGCTTCTTTGCGCGACCCTCAACGCACCGGCGCTGGCATCGATGCAGTGGAGGCGGCCGACGCGCGGCGCGACCAATGCGGCCCACCGGCCGCTGCCGCAGCCCGCGTCGAAGCCGACGGCGTTGCGCGGCAGACTGTCCCAGGGGAAGAGCGCGAAATATTCGCCGAACCTGCGCCGCACTTCAGCGCTGGAAACGCTGCTCTGGTCGAAGCGCTGCCATTCCCGGCCGAAATCGTCGACGGTAGCGCGATCGAGATTGTGATGGTTGCTCTCCATTGCTGCGTGACTTGAGAGATTTTTCCCCTCCCGAGCATTGGATTTTGGCATTGCGTCCATTTTCTCGCGGAAGCTCAAAAGAGGTCGCTCACGGCTTTGCGGTCTCAGGCGGTCACGACAACGAACCTCGAACTTCCTGCATGTCCTACCGGGCGCCGGAAGGCGACGAGCGTCCCAGTGCTTCATCGACCACGGTGAGAACCGAGCGCAGCGGCAGCTCATCGAGGCAGCGGCTATAGCTGTCGAGATGGCCTTCGCAACCGAGCTTCTCGCACGGCAGGCACGGCAGTGGATTCTGGACCACCCAGACATTGCCGCGGTGCTGGATCGTGCCGGCATGATCCCAAGGGTCGGCGAGGCCGCCGACGGGCCAAGGCCCGATCAGACGCGGGCTGGTCGGACCGTAAAGGGCGATTGTCGGGCAGCCGCTCCCCGCCGCCAGATGCGTCATGGAGGTGTCGGGGCCGACATAGACGACGGCACCCTTGAGCAGGGCCGTGAGGCCCGCCCAGTCGAGATGCCCGCGCACGCGGATCACCGCCGGCTCGTCGGGCCCCCAAAGACTGTCGATATAGGCTTGTTCGGCCGGCTCGCGCCCCTCGGTCGCAACCACGGCGAGCCCACGCGCGGCAAGTGCACGGGCAAGCCCACGCCAGCCGGCCTCGGTCCAGCGCTTGTAGCGGTAAAAAGGATTGGGATGCACGACGGCGTAGGGCGTCCGCGGCGCGAACTCTCCGGCTGTCCCATTCTGCGGACAGACGATATCGGGCGCGTGGCCGAGACCGAGCGCAGTGGCCAGGCCCAAGAGCTGGCTGACCCGATGGCTATCGGGTTCAGCCGTCACCGCAATATGGTGCGCGTGCCGCTTCCACCAGGCTCCCGTTTTGCCCGCATGCGGCACCAGCCCGATTCGGCGACGCGCTGCCACCAGGGCGAAAAAGGTGGGGCGGTCACCCGCCTGTGTCGAAACAGCAAGATCGTATCGCCGCCATATGCTGCGAACCAAGAAGAGCGTCTCCCCGGCAGAGGGGCGCGCCGGCATGGACACTACGTTGTCGATGTCCGGGTTGCCTCTGAGGATGTCCTCGGTGTCGCGAAACACCAGCATGTCAAGCGTCGCTTGCGGAAATCCTCGTCGAATGGTGCGGATGAGCGGCGTGGTGAGCAGCACGTCGCCGAGGCGGCGCAGCGTGATCACCAGGATGCGCGGGCGCTCAGGCAGCTCGAGGGTCGTCATCGCAATGTCCGTCGGCGCGCAAAGATCCGCTTGCGGTTCCAAAGTATCTCGCAGCACGATGCCGGCGCGCTCATGTCTTGGCCCCGGCCTTTGCCGTCACGTCCGCCGCGTGCAACATCATACCGCCGGTGAGGCCGACGCCGAAGACATAAAGCCAGCCCTCACCGAAGTCGAACAAGTGCGAGTTGAACAACGAGGACACGACGTTATAGGTCACGACCAGGAGCCCGAACCACGCGATCAGCGTGCCGTCGCGAAACAAAGCGAGGTGGGCGAGCCACATCGCGACGAGCACAACGGCGCCGACGAGGCCGAGCTCGATCATCACCGCCAGGATCTGGCTATGCGGGTTCGTGGTGATCAGCGCGGGATTAGTCTCGGCCGTCACATCGCGCCGGAACAGCGCTGGGATCGTCCCCGTGCCATGGCCGAGGAGAGGCGCTTCGGCGATGAAAGCGAGCGATTTCTTCCAGTACTCGATCCGCAGTCCGGTCGGGGTGTTGACATCGCCGGCGCCGTAAATCTGCAGCTCCTCCACGGCAGCCGACACGCGCTGGCGCAGATATGGCGATGACACCCACACCGCGCCGGTCAACACGGCCCCGA
>JAFAHL010000106.1 GCA_019237215.1 Hyphomicrobiales bacterium
GTAAGCCTGCGCGACGGTGATCAGGCCGACGACCAGCGCGAACAGCAGGCTGTGGCGCACCGTGAAGCGGAACAGGTCGGACTCCTTGCCGACCAGTCCGGTGGCCGCGCAGGCGACCGCGATCGACTGCGGCGAGATCATCTTGCCAGTGACGCCGCCCGTGGTGTTCGCCGCCACCAGCAGCGTGTCGTTGACGCCGATCTGGTGCGCCGTGCTCGCCTGCAGGGAGCAGAACAACGCATTGGACGACGTATCCGAACCGGTCAGGAACACGCCCAGCCAACCCAGCAACGGCGAGAAGAACGGGAATGCGGCCCCGGTGCCGGCGAGCGCCAGCGCCAGCGTCGACGAGATCCCCGAGTAGTTGGCCACGAACGCGAAGGCGAGCACCAGCCCGATCGACAGCACGGGGCGCCGCAGCTCGACCAGCGTCTGCTTGAAGGCCTTGATGCCATCGGACGGCGACATGTGCAGAATCAGCATCGAGACCAGCGCCGAGACGAAGATCGCGGTGCCGGTCGCCGACAGCAGGTCGAGCTTGTAGACGGCCTCGTACGCCTTGGGCGAGGCGACGATCGGCGACATCTTCATCACCAGCTTGTCCAGGTACGGCACGTGGACGACGAGCACCGTCGCGTCCAGCGCGCCGCCCTTGGCGAACAGCGCCTTGAACGGCTTCAGGCTCCAGACCGTGACCATCGCCGTCAGGATTAGGAACGGCGACCACGCGCGCGCGATCTGCCCCGCGGTGTACGGCGTCCGGTTCGCCGGCGCCGCGCCTGCGCCGCCGAAGCCGAGCGCAGCGGCGCCCCCGCCCGTTGCGACCACGTTCGACACCGACGCCCGCGCGCGCATGGGCTGCCAGACCTTCAGGAAGACCGTCAGCAACACGAGGCTCACCAGGGCCGACGTGATGTCGGGAAGCTCGGGGCCGATGTTGTTGGATGTGAGGTACTGCGTGATCGCGAAACTCCCGCCGGTTACCAGCGCCGCGGGCCAGGTCTCGCGAACGCCCTTCCAGCCGTCCATGATCAGCACCAGCCAAAGCGGCACCAGCACCGACAGCAGCGGCAGCTGGCGGCCCGCCATCGCGCCGACCTTGAAGGCGTCGAGACCGGTCACCTGGCCTGCGACCGTGATCGGGATGCCCATCGCGCCGAAGGCGACCGGGGCCGTGTTCGCGATCAGGCACAGGCCGGCCGCATACAGCGGATTGAATCCGAGACCGACGAGCAGCGCCGCGGTGATCGCCACCGGGGCGCCGAAACCCGCCGCGCCTTCGAGGAAAGCGCCGAACGCGAAGCCGATCAGCAACATCTGCAGCCGCCGGTCGTCGGTGATCGACAGGATCGACTCGCGGATGATCTCGAACTGCCCGGTGCGCACGGCGATCTTGTACAGGAACACCGCCGCGATGATGATCCAGGCGATCGGCCACAGCCCGTAGGCGAAGCCGTACGCGGCCGAGGCCAGTGCCATGTCGGCCGGCATGCCGTAGGCGATCACCGCGATCGCGATGGCGAGCGCCAGCGTGATCGAGCCCGCGACGTGGCCTTTCAGGCGCAGTACCGTGAGCGCGATGAAGAAGAACAGGACCGGAATGGCGGCCACCAGCGCCGATGCCCACAGGCTGCCCAGCGGCGCGTAGATCTGGTTCCAGGGTTGCACGTGCTTCTCTCCTCGATCGTTCGTCTTTCTGGGAGCCGGCGCAAGCTCACCGCCGCCGGCCGGTGCGGAAAGCCGGCAGCGTTTACTGCGCCCGGCCGCGGTGTTTCAGCATCTCGTGCAGGCTGCGCGGTGCCGGGCGCAGCGGCGTGCGGTGCTGCGTCCAGCCGAGCTGGCGCACCGGCGTCAGCGCGCGCAGCCGCGTGGCGAGCCAGCGCAGCGCGCGCCACGCCACCGGGTGGGCGAAGGTGCCGCTCCAGAAGCGCCACACGAGCGCCTCGCCGCGCGTGAAGCTCGCACCCTGGCCGCGCAACGGATGCTCGACGCGGGCGCGCGGGTCGCGCTGCGCCTCTGTGCGCAGCCGGATCAGCAGCTGCGGGATAGGGATGCGCACCGGGCACACCTCGGCGCAGGCCCCGCACAGGCTGGAGGCCGTGACCAGGTCGCGGCTGGCGCCCAGGCCCAGCAGGTGCGGCGAGATGATCTGCCCGATCGGCCCGGGGTAGACGGTGCCGTAGGCGTGGCCGCCCACGCGTGCGTAGACGGGGCAATGGTTCATGCAGGCGCCGCAGCGGATGCACTGCAGGGTGGCGCGCAACTGCTCGTCGGCGTAGGCCTGCGTGCGGCCGTTGTCGAGCAGCACCAGGTGCAGCTCGCGCGGCCCGTCGAGCTCGCCCGCGCGCCGCGGCCCGGTGATCAGGTTGAAGTAGGTCGTGACCGCCTGCCCGGTTGCCGAGCGCGTGAGCAGGCTCGCGAGCACGATCGCGTGCTCGAGGCGCTCGACGACCTTCTCGATCCCCATGACCGCGATATGCACATCCGGCACTGTCGTGGTGAGGCGCCCATTCCCTTCGTTTTCGACCAGCCACAGCGTGCCCGTCTCGGCGATCGCGAAATTGACGCCGGAGACGCCGGCGTCGGCCTCGACGAAGTTCCTGCGCAGGCGCTTGCGCGCGAGCTGGATGAGCTCGTCGACGTCCTCGGTGTACGGCGCGCCCTCGATGTGGCGCTCGAACAGTGACGCGATGTCGGCGCGCGTCTTGTGGATCGCCGGCATCACGATGTGCGAGGGCCTCTCATGGGCAAGCTGCACCACGTACTCGCCCATATCGGACTCGAGGCAGTCGATGCCGCGCGCGGCGAGGCGGTCGTTCAGATCGATCTCCTCGCTCACCATCGACTTGCCCTTGATCACGTGGCGCGCCTGCCGCGCTTGCAGGATCGCGACGATCAGGTCGTTCGCCTCGGCCGGGGTCTGCGCCCAATGCACCTTGACGCCGCGGGCGGTGAGCTGTGCCTCGAGGCGTTCCAGCAGCTGCGGCAGGCGCGCCAACGCGTCGCGGCGGATCGACTCGCCCAGGCGCCTGAACGCCTCGAACTCCTCGGCGTCCAGGAACTGCGACTGCCGGCGCGCGCGCAGGAACTCCATCGCACCGCGGATGTTCGCGCGCAGGCCGGCATCGGCGAGCGCGGCCTCGCTGCGCTGCCGGAACCCGGCTTGCCCATTCTCGAGCCCGGGCGGCGGCGTCATCCCGGCACTCCCGCCCGTCCCGGCGGCACGACCACGACCACGATCAGCCGCCGCGGCCCGTGCGCGCCGTAGGCGACAGTCTGCTGGATGTCCGAGGTCTTCGAGGGCCCGGAGACGAACACCAGGTTCGTCGGCATCGCGGTCGACCAGCGTTCGGCGCGGTTTGCGCTGTGCAGGTCGGGATGGATCTTCGCCGCGTCGATCCAGGCGATGTGCAGGGCCGGCACGAGCGAAACGCAGCGCGCCGCCGCCGGGCCGCTCGCAAAGACCAGAGCGCCGAGGTCTGCAACGCCGGCAACGGCCACGGAGAAGCCGGCATCGACGGCGTCGAAGAGCTCCTCCTTCCACGCCTCGATCGGTCTGGCGAATTCGACCGTTTCGGTGCGCCCATCGAGCGCCGCGACGAGCTCCCCCGCCTGCGCGCATCCGCAATCGACGAGCAGCCGGCGCGGCGGCTCCGTGACCAGGATTCCGGCGAGTCGTGTCGCCCAGGTGGACTTGTCCGCGACCACCACGTCGGCGTGCTGCGATTCCAGCCGCCGCGCAAAGTCCGCGACGCGCTGCTCGAGCGCGGGGACGGCGCGGTGCGCGAAGTACGCGTCCACGTCGAGCGTCGGCGCGGTCGCGGCGGTGGCGCGCAGCCTGGCGAGGATCGCTTCGCGCGCGCTCATCGATCGCGGCCCTCGGGTTTGCGACCCTCGAGACGCGAGCGCACGAAGCTCGCCAGATGCTGGCCGTCGAGTCGCAGGTCGTGAAACTGCGCCGCGTGCGTGATGTTCAGAAGGCATCCGAGGTCGGCGCTCACCACGCGATCGCAGCCGCTTGCCCGCAGGTGCCCGACCTTGTCGGCCACCATCGCGCCGGAGATGTCCGGATGCTTGATCGAGAACAGGCCCCCGAAGCCGCAGCACTCCGACTCGCAGCCGTGCTCGACCAGCTCCACGCCGGGCAGCCTGCCCAGCAATTCGACGCCGTGCGTGCGCGTGCCCATTTCCCGGCGCGCCGAGCATGACGTGTGCAGGGCCACCTTCGTCGGCGCCGTCGATGCGGAGCTGTAGTCGACTGCGAGGACGCGAACCAGGAATTCCGCGAGCTCGAAGACGCGTTCCGAGATCGCCTGCGCTCGGCGCGCGAGCCCGGGTTCGCCCTCGAACATCAGCGGCCAGTGATGGCGCATCGTGCCCGCGCACGATCCGGACGGCACGACGATCGGCCACGGCTGCTTGAACAGGTCCATCTGCGAGCGTGCGAGCGAGCGCGCGGCCTCGATGTTGCCGCTGGTGTACGCCGGCTGGCCGCAACAGCTCTGCGCCTGCGGGAAGTGCACGCGCACGCCCTCGCGCTCGAGCAGCGCGACCGCGTCGACGCCGGCCTCGGGACCGAACAGGTCGGCGAGGCAGGTGCCGAACAGGTAGACGTCGTCCGGCGAGGACGGGCAGTCGCGCGGCGTCATGCTGTCTCCTTGAATGCGGCCCGGCCTTCGTGGGCCGGCGCCCGCCGAGGCGGCGCGCCCTGCCGCCTCGATTGACGCGCATTGTCGGCACACCTAGACTGCGACTCAAATTGGTCCGACCACTTGGCGGGGCAGGCGCATCTCGCCGCCCCCGCGCGATCCCGGAGGAGCGGTTCGTGGCGGGCAGCATGGCGGCCCACAACCTCGCAGAACAGACCGCGCGACGCCTCGAGACCCGCCTGCTCGAGGGCGCGTGGACGGCAGGCACGCGGCTGCCGGCCGAGCGCACGCTGGCCGCCGAACTGGCGGTGTCGCGCAGCACCCTGCGCGAGGCGATCCAGAGGCTGGGCGCGCGCGGGCTGCTCGTGGCGAAGCACGGCAGCGGCGTCTTCGTCACCGACGTGCTGCAGGCGGGGTTCGTGTCACCCTGGCGCCAGCTGGTCGCCGACCACCCCGAGATCCGCGACGACGTGCTCGAATTCCGCCGCGTGCTGGAATCGTCGACTGCGTGCCTGGCCGCCCAGCGAGCGGACCGCGCCGACCTCAGGCGCCTGGCGCAGATCATCCGGCAGTTGGAGGCCTGCCATCGCAGCGGCGACCGCGTCACCGAGGCCAGGGCTGACGCCGAGCTGCACGAGGCGATCGCGGAGGCTTCTCACAACACGATGTTCCGCCACCTGCATGCGGGCGTGATCCGCATGCTGCGGCAGCACATCGCGCTGAACATTGACCAGCTGCGCGAACAGAGCGCCGCGGTGTCGGGGATCCTGCTCGAGCAGCACCTGGCGATCTGGCACGCGATCCGCACGCACGACGGCGACGCCGCGGCGGAGGCGATGTGCGCGCATATCGACTTCGTGCGCTCGCGCGTGGAACGCGAGGCGGCCGGCGACTGGTCGCTGCCCGCAGCTCGATCCAACCGGAAAGCTGTCCGCGCGCGCGACGATCGCGTCGACGGTGTCGACGCTCAGAAGTGAAAGTCGGCCAACCCTTGGACTGCCGTCGCTCGCCGCGCGTCACCGTGAAAGACGCGACCAACCGGCGCCGCAGGGTCTAGTCGTCAGCTTCGCCGTTCGTTTCGAGTCGGCGGCGGATCGTCGAGACGACGGCCAGTGCCGTCTCGATATCAGTCACCCGCAGCCCTTCGGCCAGTTCGTTGATCCACGGCGCCTGCAAGCGCATGGCCGCGTCGAACGCTTCCCTACCGCGCTCTGTCAGCACCGCGAGTTGCGCCCGCCGGTGATGCGGATTGGGCTGAAACGCCACGAGTCCGTCGTCAGCGAGATCGTTGACGATGCGTTGGACGTTTTGCCGATTGCCGCCCATATCGCGTGCCAGCCAAGCGACTGGCTGCGCGCGCTCCGACGCGACGATGGTGCCCAGCACCTGCCAACGGGCGCTGGTCAGCCCGAGGTCCGCAACCAGGCGGTCTCCGGCGGTGATCATCCGGTTGTTCAGCCGGAAAAGTTCCAGGACCACGTCGGTGAGGGCCCGCCCGGCGGGGGTGTGCTTGGTCTTGCTCATCGGTGTCCATGATGCCTAATTGACATCACAATGTCAAAGCCGTATCTTATGATCTCATCGCACCAATATGTCATCATACATACAATCGAAGGAACCCCACCGATGCTTGCCTTGCGCCCCCTCGATGCAACCTTCCCCATCGAGCAGCAACTGCAATTCAGCGCTACCCCGGTCGTCCTCGTGAACCTGTTCACCGTCTGCGAAGCCGACGTCCCCGCGCTGTTGGCGGCCTGGGAGAGGGACGCCAACTGGATGAAGCGCCAGCCGGGCTTCATTTCCACGCAGCTTCACCGCGCCGTCGGGGGCAGCTGCATGTTCATGAACTACGCAGTCTGGGAGTCGGTCGGCCACTTCCGCACCGCGTTCACGCATCCCGATTTCGCGGCCGCCTTGGGCGCCTATCCGTCGAGCGCCGTGGCGCAACCGCACCTCTTCAGCAAGGTGGCGGTGCCCAACCTCTGCGCGGCCTGACCTTCTTCTTCCTCGAAAGCCTCGCCATGCCGAAACGCGCGCACCTTGTAGCTGGGCTGCTTGCCCCGCTATGCATCGCCACGTTCTTTCTATCCACGATCGTCATCGAGCTGTTCGGATCGCCGGCGGCGGTGGCAAAGCTTAAGTCGCTGATAGTCACGCCGGGCCTATGGATCCTCATCCCGACGCTCGCCGCCACCGGCGGCAGTGGCGTGTTCCTCGCGCGGTCGCGCCGAGGCCGGCTCGTCGATGGCAAAAAGAGGCGCATGCCCTTCATCGCCGCCAATGGGTTGCTGGTGTTGGTCCCATGCGCGATCTTCCTGAATCGCTTGGCTGCCGCGGGCGCGTTCGACACGACTTTCTATGTCGTGCAGGCGCTCGAACTGCTCGCCGGGGCGACCAACCTGACACTCATGGCCATGAACCTGCGCGACGGACTGCGCCTCGCTGGACGCCTGAAGGTCGCAGCCCCGGCGGCGCGTGCGCCTTGATACCCGGATAACCCCGGCCGGCAAAACGACGGGGCGCACCGCGCTTCCGGGTTCATCTCCGGCCCTCGCTCCGGCGATCTCGGAAAAGGCCGCTGTCGACAACATCGCAGCGACCCGCTAATCAGACGACCGACATTCTGACGCTTTACCAGCAAAAGCAGCTAGATAAGTGCTCTTTACTAGCGCCGATTTCTGGTAAAGAATCCTTTCCTAGAGAACGATCGATCTAATTACCGCGTCGTAGGGAAAGCGGCCACCTCACTGCTCCGCCGGCGCGCGGCGCTTGCGGGCGAACGTCTTGCGGAACTTCTCCAGCTTCGGCCCGATCACGGCCATGCAGTAGCCCTGCGTTGGGTTGTGCCGGAAATATTCCTGGTGATACGGCTCCG
>JAFAHL010000315.1 GCA_019237215.1 Hyphomicrobiales bacterium
GGCAAGCGGCTCGCCTTCTACGTCGCGCTCAACATCGAGCATTTCGCCTTCGGCGCCGGGCTGGGGATGGATCCGGTCCGCAGCGGCCAGCAGACCACGCGCAATTTCGCCTGGCGCGACTATGGCAACCGAATCGGCAATTGGCGCCTGTTCGAAATCCTGGACGAGCTCAAACTGCCCGCCACGATTCTTTTGAACAGCAGCGTCTGCTATCACTATCCGCAGATCGTCGAAAAGATCAAAGCCCGCGGCGACGACGTGCTCGGCCACGGCCGCACCAACGCCGAGCTGCTGCGGCCGATGTGGGAGCAGGACGAGGCGCGCGCCATCAAGGAGTGCACCGAAATCATCGAGAAATACGTCGGCGTGCGCCCCACCGGTTGGATGGGACCAGGGGCGCTCGAATCCAACGTCACACCCGATCTCTTGAAAGAGGCGGGCTATACGCATCTGCTCGATTGGCCATTCGATGACCAGCCGATATGGATGCAGACGCGCGCGGGACCGCTGCTTTCGGTGCCCTATCCCATGGAATTGAACGACGCCGGCGCGCAGGCGCATCGCGATCACACCGGCCGCCAGTTCGCCGAGATGATCGTCGACCAGTTCGAGGAACTGCTCGAGCAGTCCGAGCGCCAGCCGCTCGTCTATGCGCTGTCCTTGCACGGCTTCATCGTGGGCCAGCCGTTCCGGCTTCGGCCGGTGCGGCAAGCCATCAAGCATTGCGTCGAGCACAAGCACAAGGATCGAGTCTGGTACACGCGCGCCGGAGACATCGCGAAATATTGCTTCTCGCTGCCGAAGGGTCTCATTCCAGGCAGTTGAAGCGTCGGCGTATCTCGGCCACAACAAGGTCGACGGCATCGCCTCGGGAGCGGACGCGCCATGTCACGGGCGCCCCATGAGCCTCGTTTGCGGATCGGCATCGATACCGGCGGCACCTTTACCGACATCGTTTCGGTCGATGGCGGCTCGGGCGCCATGCGCGTCACCAAGGTTGCGAGCACGCCGGCTAATCCTGCGATCGGGCTCGTGCGCGGCGTGCGCGCGATCCTCGACGCGGCCGGCGCCTCGCCGGACGACGTCGCCGGCCTTGCCCACGGCACGACCGTCGCCACCAATGCGCTGCTGCAGGGTCCGATCAGCGGGCTCGGATTGATCGTCACTGCGGGCTTCCGCCATCTTTTGGAGATTGCCCGCCAGTCGGTACCCGTGGGCTACGGCAATTCCTATTTCTGGGTGAAGCCGGAGCGCATCGTGCCGCTCCATTTCGTGCGCGAGGTCGGCGGGCGTTTGAATTTCCGCGGCGAGGAAATTCGCCCGCTGGACGAGGCGAGCGTGCACGCCGCCGCGCAGTTCTTCCGCAGGGAGGGCGTGCGCGCGGTCGGCATCTGCCTCATCCATTCCTATGCCAATCCCGCCCACGAGCGCCGCGTCGCGGACATCTTCGCGCAGGACTATCCCGACTGCACGTTGTCGCTCTCCTGCGCGGTGTTGCCCGAATACCGCGAGTACGAGCGCGCCGTCACGACCTTGGTCGACGCCTTCGTCAAGCCGCACATGGAGCGCTATCTCAATCGCGTGCACGAGGCGCTCGGCCCTGGCCTGCAGGACAAGCCGTTCCTCGTCATGCAGTCGAGCGGCGGTGTTGCCAGCGCCGATCAGGTGCTGTGCAAGCCGATCACGACCGCGCTGTCGGGTCCAGCGGCCGGCGCGCTCGCGAGCGCGGTGGTCGCCGAGGTCGCCGGCTTTCCCGACGTGGTGGCGCTCGATGCCGGCGGCACCTCGACCGACCTCTGCCTGATCGAAGGCGGCAAGCCGCACGTCACCAACGGCGGCGCGGTGGGCGCGTATCCGGTGCGCATCCCGATGATCGACATCAAGACCATCGGCACCGGCGGCGGATCGATCGCGTGGATCAGCCGCGAAGGCCACCTCAAGGTCGGGCCGAGGAGCGCGGGCGCCGAACCCGGACCGATGTGCTATCCCAACGGCGGCGTCGAGCCGACCATCACCGATGCCAATCTTGTTCTCGGGCGCATTCCGCCCGCGCTCATCGGCGGCGGCGTCGCGCTCGACGCCGCGCGTTCGCGCGAGGGACTCGCGCGCCTGGCGAAACGGCTTCCGGGCGCGATGAGCGTCGAGCAACTCGCCCACGGCATCGTCGAAATCGCCAACTGGAACCAGGCCAAC
>JAFAHL010000681.1 GCA_019237215.1 Hyphomicrobiales bacterium
TCCAGGGGCCGGGTGGTGTCGGCCTTTCCGCCGTCGGCACCGGCCACCTCAAGACGATTGCGGAGCCCGGCAAGGGCATCCTTGCGAGGCAGCGCGAGGTCAAGGCGCTGGTCGAGTTGCGGGTTCCGTTCGAGCTCAATCGTCAGCAGATTGATGACGTGGAACGGGGTGCGAACGACCCCGACTGGCAACCGGCGAAGGACGCCGCGCAAAAGATTGCCTATGCCGAGGACCGCGCCATCTTCGAGGGCTATCCCGCGGCGGGCATCGGCGGCATCCGGCAGGGCACCAGCAACCCGATCATGACGATGCCCGCCGACGTCCGCCACTATCCCGACGTCATCGCTCGAGCCTTGAACCAGTTGCGCCTGGTCGGCGTCGATGGGCCCTATTCAGTGCTGCTCAGCGCCGAGGCTTATACGGCGCTCGCTGAGACCAGTGACAACGGCTATCCCGTGCTGGAGCATGTCAAAAAGCTTGTCAAGGACGAGATCATCTGGGCGCCGGCCATCGCCGGTGCCTTCGTGCTCACCACGCGCGGCGGTGATTTCGATCTGCACATCGGGCAGGACCTCTCGATCGGTTATTTGAGTCACACCGACAGCGTCGTGCGCCTTTACCTCCAGGAGACGTTGACCTTCCTGCTGCTCACCACCGAGGCCGCTGTCGCGCTGGCGCCGGCCGCAAAAAAGGAGACGACCTCAAGTCGTCGGCGGTAGGCGGAAAATGGCGTCATATTAGGCAGAGTTTTTTTGCATATCTATTAGGTCTGCCTTTGCTGCAGTGCATGGGTCTGCTTTTGGGCGCCGAGCAGATGGGCCGAGACCGTCTGCGATTGGTCCGCTTTCGGGGCAAAACGGACCGCATGGTTGCGCGGCGTCCTTTCTGCTAGGCTGCCGCTCTGGCACAACGCAGGGGGCAAACCATGCGCTCGAAGCTTACCACGATTATTCTTATCGGCATGGTGCTGGGCATTCTCGTCGGTTACGCCTGTCACACCCTGTGGCCCGACCCGAAAACGGCGAAGACCATCGCCGACTACATCTCGCTGTTCACCGACATCTTCCTGCGCCTCATTAAAATGATCATCGCGCCGCTGGTGTTCTCGACGCTCGTGGTCGGCGTGGCGCACATGGGCGACACCAAGGCGGTCGGCCGCATTGGCGGCAAGGCGATGCTCTGGTTCGTCGGCGCGTCGCTGGTATCGCTCCTCGTAGGCATGGTCCTGGTCAACATCCTCAGGCCGGGCGACAACCTCAATCTGCCGCTCCCCGACGCCGAGGCTTCGACCAACCTCAAGGTTGCGTCATTGTCGATGAAGGAATTCGTCGCGCACCTCGTGCCGCGTTCGGTCGTCGAGGCGATGGCGACCAACGAGATCCTGCAAATCGTCGTGTTCTCGCTGTTCTTCGGTGTCGCCTGCGCGGCGCTCGGCGAACGCGCCCACAAGCTGGTCGAAGGCATCGAGCAGCTTTCCTATGTCATCCTGTCGATCACCGGCTACGTCATGGCGCTGGCACCGATCGCGGTGTTCGCGTCGATGGCCGCGATCGTGACGACCCAAGGCCTCGGCATCCTCGTGACCTACGGCAAGTTCGTCATCGAGTTTTACTTCGGACTTGCCGTGCTGTGGTGCCTCCTGATCGCCGTCGGCTTCGTGATCTTCGGCCGGCATAGCTTCCGGCTCCTCAATCTGATCCGCGAGCCGTTTCTGCTCGCGTTCTCCACCGCGAGCAGCGAGGCTGCCTATCCCAAGACCATGGAGCAACTCGAGAAGTTCCCGATCAGCAAGAAGATCATCAGCTTCGTTCTGCCGATGGGCTACTCGTTCAATCTCGACGGCTCCATGATGTACTGCACATTTGCCGCGCTTTTCATCGCGCAGGCCTACAATATCGAGCTGTCGATCGGAGAGCAGATTACGATGCTCTTGCTTCTGATGCTCACAAGCAAGGGCATGGCCGGCGTGCCGCGCGCTTCGCTCGTGGTCATCGCTGCGACGCTCGCCAGCTTCAACATTCCCGAAGCGGGATTGCTGCTGATCATCGGGATCGATCAATTCCTCGACATGGGCCGCTCGGCAACCAACGTGATTGGCAACACGCTGGCCACGGCCGCGATCGCGAAGTGGGAGGGCGAACGGGTCGATCTCGGGGAACTGGAGGCCGCGCTCACGCCCAAGGCCGCCTGATGCGCGTCATGCGAGCGAGATACGCGAGGAGAGAAACCGGCGACGCGGGCGGCGGCTTGGGCTGTCCGAGGTTGGGCCGAGCGAAGATTGTTATCGCCGCGGCGTCCATCCTCGTCCTCACCGCAGCCGCCGACGCCCAGGAGTCGGCGAATGTCGGGGCGCTCTCCGGAACGCTCAAGAAGATCAAGGACACCGGCACGATCACGCTCGGCTATCGCGAAAGCTCGTTGCCGTTCTCCTATCTCAATCGCAGGCAACAACCGATCGGGTACTCGATCGACCTTTGCCGCGAGAT
>JAFAHL010000695.1 GCA_019237215.1 Hyphomicrobiales bacterium
AACTCGCTGCCGACCGATGACCTCTTCGAATATTTTCAGCACGTCAACGAGGGATTCGGCGGCCACTACCGCCCCGAGGACGCTTATCTGGGTACGCTGGTCGGCGCGCTCGGCGCCGTCGACGCGGGAATTACGACGCTGTGCGACTGGTCGCATATCCAGACCAACCGGAAGTACACCTCGGCGGTCCTGGCGGCGTTGCGCGAATCGGGGTTGCGCACCGTTTTTGCCTACGGGCCCGCGGGGCGTCGCGACCAGGGCGCGACCTGGCCCGGAGATTTGCTGGCGCTCAAGGCGGAAGAATTCCCCTCCGACGACGCACTCGTAACCCTGGCGCTGGGCGGGCTTTCGCCGGAGCACGTGCCGGCGGACTTCGCCGCCTACATGTTCGATCTCGCGCGCGACGCGGATGTCGTCAACACCGTCCATGCCGGGCTCAACGGCATGGGCAAGGGCGGGGAAATCCTCGAGTTCGCGCGCCAAGGCCGCCTCGGCCCGAAAGTCAACCTGGTGCATTGCAATACGCTCAATGCGGACGAGTGGAAGGCGATCGCCGATACGGGCACGACCGTGACCACTACGCCGATGACGGAAATGCAGATGGGCCAGGGCGTGCCGCCCGTCCAGAAAGCCCGCGACGTCGGCGTGACCGTCAGCCTAGGCGTCGACGTCGAGACGTCGGAGCCCAACGACTTGTGGACGCAAATGCGTCTCATCTATGGGCTGCAGCGAATGAACTCATTCGAACTCCAGTTCGCCGGAAAGGAACACCCGACGCGGATCGACTGCAACGACCTATTGAACTACGTGACGATGGCCGGCGCCGCCGCCACCGCAATGCAGGGCAAGATCGGAAGCCTGACACCGGGAAAGCAGGCCGACATTCTTCTCCTCAACGCCAAGCATATCAATGTCATGCCCGTCAACGACATGCGCACCGCGGTGGCGCTCGGCATGGACGCGCGCAACGTCGACACGGTGATAGTTGCGGGGCGGATCCTGAAGCGGGGCGGACAACTGCTCGGCGTCGATCTCGATGCCCTGGGCCGCGAGCTCTACGCTTCGCGCGACTACGTTTTCGCCCAATACAAGTTCGAGCTCCCAAGCCCCGCGCACCGTCTGTGACCGCTCAGCGCGAGGGGTGGGATCAACAAGAGGGGAGACCGGAATGAGCGGCTCCTTCCCACGACTGCTCGGAATTTCAGGCAGCCTGCGCCGCGACTCCTTCAACACCGCAGTGTTGCGCGGCATTGCCGAGGCGCTCCGCGGCAAGGTTGCGCTGACGATCCATCCTCTCAACGATATCCCGCCGTATGACGGCGATCGGGATGGCGAAGAGCCACCCTCGCCCGTTCGCGCGCTGAAGGCCGCGATCGCGGAATGCGACGGTGTTGTCCTCTGCTCACCCGAATACAATTGGGGCATGTCCGGCGTTCTGAAGAATGCGATCGATTGGGCGTCCAGGCCGTCGTTCGCGTCGCCGCTCAAGGGCAAGCCTGCGCTGTTGATGAGCGCCTCGCCGGGGTCCGCGGGCGGCGCGCGAGCCCATGTGCAGATGCGCGACGCCATGGCGTCGGCTCTGGCCCGCGTCGTGGCGCGTCCGCCGGTTACGATCTCACTCGCGCATCAGAAGGCGGCCGACGGACGACTTTTTGACAAGGCCTCGCTCGACTTTGCCGTCGCGGCCGTGGACGATCTCCTTGATGAAATAGAGCTGGTCTCCGGTCATCGATCGAAACGAGTCTGATTGGCGCACCGATTCGACGTCTGGAGGATCGCGAAGCGCGGTAGCGTTCAGCGACCCCGCTGCCGAACGCTGGGGCCGACGTCTTGTCACGGCTGCCGTCCGTGAAGGACGCGACGCGCGTTGGAGGCTCCTCGGAGGTAGAAAATGGCGTCAAATCGCAAAGTCGTCATCACATGCGCCGTCACCGGCTCCATTCACACGCCATCCATGTCGCCGCATCTGCCGGTCACGGCCGAGGAGATCGCGAAGGCCGCAATCGACGCGGCCGAAGCGGGTGCGGCGATCGTGCACCTGCACGCGCGCGATCCGCTCGACGGCCGCCCCGACCAGTCGCCGGAGCGGTTTGCGCC
>JAFAHL010000718.1 GCA_019237215.1 Hyphomicrobiales bacterium
GCTCACCCGATTTTGCAGGTGCCGTCCTTCGGCGGGGCGATGATCTCCATGTCCTCGTTCGGAGCGGGGACGGCGCCGAGCGCCTCGTAGATGTCCCACTGATCCTTCATCTTGGCCGGCTCCTTGGCGCGCACGGCGTACATCTCCATCACCATCTGGTTGTCGTAGGGACGAAAGTACGCTTCGCGCGCCTTCATCACGTCGAATTTCGCGCCCTTGCGCAGATGCTCGGCAAGCTTCTGTGGGTCGGTGGACTTGGTCTCGCCCATCGACTGCGCCACGATCTTGAGCGCGTTGTAATCGCCCCACGACTGGTTGTCGGGAAGTTTGCCGTATTTCTTCTGGAACACCTCGACGTATTTTTTCGAGCTCGGCGTATCGACCAGGTGGTGCCACACCAGCGGCCAGATGCCGGAGAAGTTACCCTTGCCGGCGCCCCAGGCGACGACGGTGTCGAAGCCGAAGCCGGCCACGGGGAACGGCAGGCCGTATTCGGAATATTGCTTGAGGAAGCTCGTGATCTGATTGCCGGCGAGATTCGACACCACGAGATCGGGCCGCGCCTGACGGACTTTCAGCAGATAGGGAGAAAAGTCGGTGGCGTCGGTCGGTACCAGCTCGTCGGCCGCGAACTGGCCGCCGTTCGCCTCCATGAATTTCTTGGCAACGCGCAGAAGGTCGTGGCCGAAGGCGTAGTCCGCCGTCAGCGAGTACCACTTCTTGCCGCGCACGAGGTTCTCGCGCAACAAGTACTGCCCGACCGCCATCACGTACATCGAGTTCGCGCCCTCGATGTGGAACATGTAGGGATTGCAACTCGCGCCCCGCAGCGCGTCGGAATTGCAGCCGGTGTTGATGAACACGGTCTTCAGCCGGTTCGCCACTTGGCCGATCGCAAGTCCGGACGCCGACGAGATTTCGCCGATGATCATCGCGACCTTGTCGCGCTCGATCAGGCGCTCGGCTTTGGCGGAGGCGGTCTGCGGGTTGACCGAATCCTCCATCACCAGCTCGATCTTGCGGCCCATCACGCCACCGCCGTCGTTGATCTCGTCGGCGGCGAGTTTTACTCCCATGACCGCGTATTCGCCGAGCGGCCCGAGAAAGCCGGTGAGCGGGGTGAGATGCCCGATGCGGATGGCATCGGCTTGTCCGCTCACGATCGCGGGCATGCCGATGCCGGCAAGCACCGCGGAACCGGCCGCGCGCTTGATGAGCGCGCGACGTGACAGGCTGGAACTCATGGCAATTCCTCCCTTCGAACAGCGTTATGCGGTTTGCGCTGCGTGCGGACGCTCGCGTCCGTCGGCGCTTGCCGCCATTTTTCGCCAATAATTACGGCCGTCCGGGATAGCCGCCTTCGGCTTTACTTGCCACAAAATGCATGTATCACTCAAGGAGTTGCGCAGTGGCGATGGCGAACTGGCGGGCGATGACCGAGAAGATCGACATCAAGCTCAATATCAACGGTCACGATCACGCCGTCCGCGTCGAGCCGAGAAAGACGCTGGTCGATGTCATCCGCGACGAATGCGGGCTGACCGGGACGCATATCGGCTGCGAGCACGGCATCTGCGGCGCATGCACGGTGATCCTCGACAATGAGGCGGTCAGGTCCTGCCTGATGTTCGCGGTCCAGGCCCAAGGCAAGCGCATCCGCACGGTCGAAGGTCTCGCGGACGGCGACAAGCTGCATCCGCTGCAGAGCGCATTCATCGAGCATCACGCGCTTCAGTGCGGGTTCTGTACGCCGGGTTTCCTGATGCTCACGGTGAACGCGCTGGAGACCAATCCCGACCTCACGGATGATGACATTCTCGACCTTCTCTCGTCCAATCTCTGCCGCTGCACCGGCTACCAGAACATCGTCAAGGCCGTGCGCAGCACGGCCGCCGAGATGCGCCGGCAGGCCGCGCGCTGATTTCGAGGCCAAACCATCCCCGGCACATCGCCAAACAAAGCCTGACGAGACCGCGTGCCGATCGACGTTCATGCCCACTACGTTCCGCCGCAATTGATCGACGCGGTCGCCGACCGCGGCAAGGAGATCGGCGTGCGGCTGGTGCGATCGGGCGCCGCGCCGCCGGCGGTGCATTTCGACTACGGCTTCAAGGTGCGCCCGTTCTTTCCGCGCCTGATCGAGCCGGTCGCTGCGCGGCGCGCCTGGCTCGACGCGCAGGGCATCGATCGGCAGATCGTCGGCACCTGGCCGGACCTATTCGGCTACGGCCTTGCCGCCGATGCATGCATCGCCTGGCATCAGATGCTCAACGACACGCTGGCGGCGTGGGGCGCGGACAACGCGGATCGGTTCGCCTGGATCGCCTCCGTTCCGCTCGTCCAAGCCGATGCCGCGGCAGCCGAGCTCGAGCGCGCCGCCGGACTCGGAGCCTGCGGCGTGATCATCTCCTCCAACGTCGAGAACACCAATCTGGGCGAGCTTGCGTTGGACGCGTTCTGGCGCCAGGCCGATGCGCTCGGCATCCCCGTGCTGATCCACCCCGTTCTGGTCGGGCCCGCACCGCGCGCCGCCAAGTTCGGCCTCGCCCAGATTGCGCAATACACCTTCGACACCACGCTCGGCGTCGGCTCGCTGTTGATGTCCGGCGTGCTCGACCGCTTTCCGCGCCTCAAGCTGGTGCTGTCCCATGGTGGCGGCGCGTATCCCTATCTTGCCGGCCGTTTCGACATCATGCATCAGCGCATGGACCGGGCCGCGCAAGGCGACGTCGCCGCCAAGGCGCCATCCGCCTATGCGTCGCAGATGCTCTACGACAGCATCGTGCATGCGCCCAAGGCGTTGCGGTTTCTGATCGAGTTTGCCGGACTTGATAACGTCGTGCTGGGCACCGACTATTCGTTTCCGCCGGCCGACATGGAGCCGCTGGTGCTGCTGCGATCGGCGGGATTGTCGGCCGCCGCGATCGAGGCGATTGCCGATGCGAATCCGCGCCGTGTCTTCGCGCGTCTGCGGTGATCGATGACGCCTCGCGCTGCGCCGCACGTGCGATGGTTGGAGGAGGGGAATCGATGATCCCTCGCGGGGGCCGTTGGCGCACTTGGCCCGTACAGCAAGTCATTTGAGCGAAGCGCGGGACCGAATGGCCGTCGATGCCAAGAACCATGGCGGTTGGATCGGCCGTTCGATTCGGCGCCTCGAGGATCCGACGCTGGTGGCCGGGCACGGCCGGTTCACGGGCGACCTGCCGGCGGCACGCTGGGTCCGTTTCGTCAGGAGCTCGGTCGCGTCGGGTCGGATCAAGCGGATCGTGGCACCCGAGGGCGCGACGATCGTCACTGCCGCCGAGCTCGCAGGCGTGAAGCCGATCCAGCCGCTGTTGCACAAGTTCAACTATGTGCCGATCCGCCAGCCGGTGCTGGCCCGCGATGTCGTGCGGTTCGTCGGCGAGCCGATTGCGGCGGTGGTTTCCTCGGCCAGAGAAGAGGCCGAGGACGTCGCCGATCTCGTCGAGGTCGAAATCGAAGAATTGCCGGCCGTGGTGGGCGCCGGCGCGGCGCTCGCCCGCGGCGCGCCGCTCGTGCACGCCGAGGCCACCGGCAACGTCGTGGTCGAAGGACGCCTGAAGACGCCCGCTTTCGACGCGAAGCTGGCGGCCGCGCGCAGGCGCATCAAAGTCGACATCCGCTCGCACCGACAGAACGCGCTGCCGATGGAGCCGCGCGCGGCGCATGCGGCATGGGACGCCGCCAGCAATCGCGTCACGCTCACCTGCGCGACGCAGACGCCGCATGTAATGCGCACCGTTATCGCCGATCTCATCGCAATGCCGGAAGCGGATCTGCGGGTGATCGCGCCCGACGTCGGCGGCGGCTTCGGGCAGAAAATGTCGCTGGCGGCGGAATTCGTGGTCGTGACCTGGCTCGCGCGCAAGCTCAAGACGTCGGTGGCGTGGGTGGAGGACCGGCGCGAGAATCTCGTCGCCTGTTTCCACAGCCGCGATCAGTCGATCGTGCTCGAAGGTGCGTTCGATGCCGACGGCAAGGTCATCGGCCTTGCCGCGGATATCGTCGCCGATGTCGGCGCGTATTCATGCTACCCGACCACCTGCGGCGTCGAGCCGCTGATGGCGATGGCGGAGCTGCCCGGCCCCTACGACGTGCGCGAATATTCCTGCGTTTCGCGTGGAGTCTTGACCAATACCTGCCCGATGGCGCCGTATCGCGGCGTCTCTCGCCCGGTGATCACGTTCGCGCTCGAGCGGCTGATGGACAAGGCAGCTGCGGCTTGCGGCCTCGATCCGATCGAGATCCGCCGCCGCAACCTGGTCAAGACCTTTCCCCACACGTCGGTGACCGGTCTCACCTTCGACGAAGCGAGCTATGTCGAGACCATGGAGGCGGCGGTCAAAGCCATCGACGTGCCGGCGTTCCGCGCCCGTCAGGCCAAAGCGCGCGCTGAAGGTCGCTATCTGGGCCTCGGCCTGGCCACGTTCTCCGAGCGCACCGGCTACGGCACGCAGGCGTTCGCGGCTCGCGGCATGGAGGTGACGCCCGGCTGGGAAACCGTCGAGGTGACCATGGACCCGTCGGGCTTCATCGAGGCCCGGATCGGGGCATCCCCGCACGGACAGGGCCTGCGCACCACGCTGTCGCAGATCATCGCCGACGAGCTCGGCACCTCGCCGGAGCGCATCAAGATCGTGCACGGCGACACCGACCGTACGCCTTACGGCTGGGGGACCTTCGCCAGCCGCTCGCTGGTGATCGCCGGCGGCGCCACTTTGCTGGCGGCGCGCAAAGTCCGCGCCAAGCTCACGAAAATGGCTGGCATCCTGCTCGAGGCCTCGGCGGACGATATCGTGCTCGAAGCCGATGCCGCGCGCGTGGCCGGCACCGACCGTTTAATTCCGATCGTGACGCTGGCACGCGCCGCCTATCATCAGACGCATCGGTTCAAAGGCGAGGTCGCGCCAGGCATCATCGAGAGCGCAACCTATGATCCACCGGGAACGTTTTCCAATGCCTGCCACATCGCCGTGGTCGAGGTCGACGTGGAGACCGGCCGTGTCATAATCGAAAAGTTTCTGGTTGCCGAAGATGCCGGACGTCTGATCAATCCCATGATCGTCGACGGGCAGATCCACGGCGGCGTTGCCCAAGGCATCGCCAACGCGTTGCTCGAGGAGATCGTCTACGATGACACCGGCAATATTCTCACGGCGAGTCTGGCGGATTATCTGCCGCCGACCGCGCGGGAAATCCCGCCGATCGAGATTCATCATTTCGAGACCGTGACGCAGGCGTCCATCACCAAGGCAAAGGGGCTGGGCGAGGGCGGCGCCATCGGCGCGCCGGCGGCGGTCGTCAACGCCGTCAACGATGCGCTCTCAGCGTTCGGCGTCGCGATCGACGAGTTTCCGGCGACGCCGCAGCGCATTCGCGCCGCGCTGCGCGCCGCCGGTGCGCTGAGCAAGGCCTGACATGAGCTTCGTCGGACGTTCGGTGACCCGTCTCGAGGACCGGCCGTTGGTGACGGGCCGCGGCGCTTTCGCCGCCGATATCGCCTTTCCCCGCATGCTGCACATGCGCGTGGTGCGCTCCGGCCATGCGCACGGCCGCATCATGTCGATCGACGCCAGTGCGGCGCTCGCGATGGCGGGCGTTGTCGCGGTGTGGACGTCGGTCGATATCTCCACGATTCCGCCGATCGATTTCCGCCTGACCCGCATCGAAGGCTTGGCACCCTATCGCCAGCCGATCCTAGCCCGGCAGCGCGTGCGCTATGTCGGCGAGCCGGTCGCGGCGGTGTTCGCGGTCGACCCCTACGTGGCGGAGGACGCGGCCGATCTTGTCGCCGTCGCGGTCGAAGAATTGCCGGTCATCCTTGACGCCGGCGCATCGCCGGGGGAATTCGAGGACGGCCGTTCGACCGAGCCGGCGGTGGTGGAAAAGTCCTATGGCGATCTCGCCGCGGCGTTTCGCGACGCCGCTCAAGTCGTCGAGCTCGATCTTTCCGTCGGCCGGCATTCCGGCGTACCGCTGGAGACGCGCGGCGCCATCGCACGCTACGACGCCGCCCGCGATATGCTCGAGCTTTATGGCGCCGCCAAGGTGCCGCACTGGAATCGCGACAGCATCGCGCGCATGCTTGGTCGCAGCCCCGCGAGCGTGCACTTGTTGGAGGGCCATGTCGGCGGCGGCTTCGGCATCCGCGGCGAGCTCTATCCCGAGGACGTTCTGGTATGCCTCGCCGCGCTGCGGCTCGCACAGCCGGTGAAATGGATCGAGGACCGCCGCGAGCACCTGATCGCGGCCAATCATTCGCGCCAGCAGCGTCACAAGGTCCGCGCCGCGGTCGATGCCGAGGGCCGCATTCTCGCCATCGACGACGAGTTCTTCCACGACCAGGGCGGCTATGTGCGCACCCACGCGGCCACGGTTCCGGATCTCGCGGCGGCGATGCTGCCGGGTCCCTATCGCGTGCCAGCCTATCGGGCGATCGGCCGCGTGCGGCTCACCAACAAGACCCCGTGCGGCACCTATCGCGCGCCGGGGCGCTTCGAGAGCACGTTCGTGCGCGAGCGGCTCATGGACGCGATCGCGGTGCGGCTTTCCATCGACCGTATCGATGTTCGTCGCCGCAATCTCATTGGCAACGAGGAGATGCCGTATGGTCGGCCGCTCGCGACGTTGAGCACCGAGGTCGTGCTCGATTCCGGCGACTATGCCGGCCTGCTCGACAAGGCGCTGGCTGCGGTCAAATGGCGCGACTTGCAGGATGAACTCGAGCGGCGTCGCGTCGGCGGCGAATGCGTCGGGGCGGGACTCGCCCTCTTCGTCGAGAAGAGCGGGCTCGGGCCGTTCGACGGCGTGCGGGTGACGGTCGACACCTCGGGTGTGGTCTAGGTCGTGACCGGGGCGGCTTCCCTCGGCCAGGGCATCGAAACAGTGGTGGCGCAGATCTGCGCCGATGCGCTCGGCGTCGATTATCGGCGCGTGCGGGTCGTGCACGGCCGCACCGACCGCATCCCATTCGGGATGGGGGCATTCG
>JAFAHL010000732.1 GCA_019237215.1 Hyphomicrobiales bacterium
TCCTCTGGCGCAAACCAAATCGCGGCTGAGAGGGGGATCGCCGCGGACGCGGAAGAGAAAAAAAGCGGCCATCCGCTAGGTCTTCGGGGCGCGCCGCTTGGCAAGCGAAAAGAACCTTAAGGAACTGTTTAACGAAACGCTCAAGGATGTTATTCGGCGTGCAAATTTGACCCCCTGAGTCGGGGGATCGGCGTCCAAAATTGACCCCCTGAAGGTTGGCCTGATGCGCTGCTCACTCTGATTCGAGCGAGCAGTGAGGGGGAATGCTGACAGTGGAGACGATTGGCCGGATTCGGCGCGAGCATTTTATCAAAGGCAAGACGATCAGGGAGATCGCGCGAGACCTGAAGGTGTCTCGCAACACGGTCCGCAAGGTTCTGCGGTCGGGTGAGACGGCGTTCGAGTACGAGCGCAACGTCCAGCCACGGCCGAAGCTCGGACGATGGACCGCGGAGCTCGACGACCTGTTGTCAGGCAATGCGGCCAAGCCGGCCCGTGAGCAACTGACGCTGATCCGGATCTTCGAGGACCTTCGCGGACGCGGTTACGAGGGCGGCTACGACGCTGTGCGCCGTTATGCCGGGCGCTGGGCCAAGCAGCATGGGCAAGCGACGGCTGCAGCCTATGTCCCACTGAGCTTTGGTCCGGGGGAAGCCTATCAGTTCGACTGGAGCCACGAGGTCGTCCTGTTGAACGGGGTGACGGTGATCGTGAAGGTCGCCCATGTCCGGCTGTGTCACAGCCGCATGCTGTTCGTACGGGCCTATCCGCGCGAGACGCAGGAGATGGTGTTCGACGCCCACGACCGGGCCTTCGCCCTGTTCAAGGGCACCTGCGGACGCGGCATCTACGACAACATGAAGACGGCGGTGGAGACGGTCTTCGTGGGCAAGGGCCGCGTCTACAATCGCCGCTTCCTGCAGATGTGCAGTCATTACCTGGTCGAGCCGGTCGCCTGCACTCCGGCATCGGGCTGGGAGAAGGGTCAGGTCGAGAACCAGGTTGGGCTCGTCCGCGAGCGTTTCTTCACGCCCCGGCTGCGGTTCAAGACCTACGACGAGATGAACGCCTGGCTGCTCGATAAATGCATCGCCTATGCCAAAGCGCATCGCCATCCGGAGCTGACCGAGCAGACGATCTGGAAGGTGTTCGAGGCGGAGCGGCCGAAGCTGGTTCCCTATGCGGGCCGCTTCGACGGCTTCCACGCCGTGCCAGCATCGGTCTCGAAGACCTGCCTGGTTCGCTTCGATAACAACAAGTACTCGGTGGCTGCCAGCACGGTCGGACGGCCGGTCGAAGTTCATGCCTATGCCGACCGCATCGTCATCCGCCAGGACGGCCGGATTGTCGCTGAGCATCCCCGCTCGTTCGGCCGCGGCGGCACGATCTATGACCCCTGGCATTACGTGCCTGTGCTCGCTCGCAAACCCGGCGCCTTGCGCAACGGCGCACCCTTCAAGGACTGGGTGCTGCCGGCGGCGATGGAGCGCGTGCGGCGCAAGCTCGCCAGCGCCGACGATGGCAATCGGCAGATGGTCGACATCCTCACCGCGGTGCTCAGCGATGGGCTGCCGGCGGTCGAGGCCGCCTGCGCCGAAGCGATCGCCCACGGTGTCCACTCCGCCGACGTCGTCCTCAACATCCTTGCCCGCCAGCGTGATCCCGCCCCACCGGCCACCATCCTCACGCCTGCCGCCCTGACGCTGCGCCATGCGCCCATCGCCGATTGTGCCCGTTACGACAACCTCAGGAGAACCATCTGATGGAACGATCCCAACTCTTCGACCTCATGGGCAAACTCAAGCTCTACGGCATGAAGGCCGCCTTCGACGAGATCATGGCCACCGCCGTCAAACGCCAGCACGAACCCCAGCGCATCATCGGCGATCTGCTCAGCGCCGAGATCAGCGAGAAGCAGGCGCGCTCGATCAAGTACCAACTCACCATCGCCAAGCTGCCGCTCGCCAAGGACCTCGATGACTTCCAATTCGAGCACACGCCGATCAACGAGACTCTCGTCAACGAGCTTGCCAGCGGCGGATTCATCGCCCAGCAGCGCAACGCCGTGCTGGTCGGCGGGACCGGCACCGGCAAGACCCACCTTGCGATCGCCATCGCCAGAAGCTGCATCCGCTCCGGCGCCCGCGGCCGGTTCTACAACGTGGTCGATCTCGTCAACCGGCTCGAGACCGAGGCTCGCAACGCTCGGCAGGGTCGGCTCGCCGATCATCTCACCCGCACGGACTTCGTCATCCTCGATGAACTCGGCTATTTGCCCTTCGCCCAATCCGGCGGCCAACTCCTGTTCCACCTCGTCAGCCGGCTCTACGAGCGCACCTCGATCATCGTCACCACCAACCTCGCCTTCGGTGAATGGCCGAGCGTCTTCGCGGACGCCAAGATGACGACCGCCTTGCTCGATCGCCTAACCCATCACTGCGACATCATCGAAACAGGCAACGACAGCTGGCGCTTCAAAAGCCGGGCTGACGATCACACCCAAACCCGCGCTCGCGCTGTCTCCGCAACCCCAACCAGCTCCGACAGCGCGATCGCTACCGCCCGAACTCGTCGCTCGAGAGGGTCAAAATTGGACGCCGATGTGGAGTGCGCCCTTGATGGTGGACAGTTTCAGGCGGCGGTTTTGACAGGTTGCTGGGCGTGGCGATCCTCGTATTGCGCCGGGCTCAGATAGCCTAGCGCGGAGTGGAGTCTGCGAGTGTTGTAAACCTCGTCGATGAAGCGGGGAAGGTCGGCTGTAACGTCCTCGAAGGTTTCGTATGCCATCAGATACACG
>JAFAHL010000770.1 GCA_019237215.1 Hyphomicrobiales bacterium
CTACGGCGAGCGGCTGGCGCAAGAGCTCGAAAGCAAGATCGAGGAGCTCGGCGGCGAGAACGTCATCGCCTTTGTGGTCGAGACCGTCGTCGGCGCCACCTTGGGCGCGGTCCCCGCGGTGCCGGGTTATTTCCAGCGCGTGCGCGACATCTGCGACCGCCACGGCGTGCTGCTCATTCTCGACGAAGTGATGTGCGGCATGGGCCGCACGGGCACGCTGCATGCCTGCGAGCAGGAGGGCGTGAGCCCCGATCTGATGGCGCTGGCGAAGGGGCTGGGCGGCGGCTACGCGCCGATCGGCGCCCTCATGATGCAGAAGGAAATTTTCGACACCATCGCCGAGGGCTCGGGCGCGTTCCAGCACAGTCACACCTATATGGGTCACCCGCTCGCCTGCGCAGCGGCGCTGGCGGTGCAACGGATCATGCGCCGCGACAATCTGCTGGCCAACGTGCGCGCGCAGGGGGCGCACCTCGCGCGCCGGCTCAAGGAGCGGTTCGGCAATCATCCCTTCGTCGGCGACGTGCGCGGACGCGGCCTGTTCCAGGGCATCGAGCTCGTCGCCGATCGCGGCAGCAAGGAGCCATTCGACCCGAAACTGAGGCTGCACGCGCGCGTCAAGCGCGAAGCGATGGCGCGCGGGCTGCTGGTCTATCCCATGGGAGGGTCGGCGGACGGGGTCCGCGGCGACCACGTGCTGATTGCGCCTCCCTTCATCATCGATGGGGCCGCCATCGACACGATCGTGGAACGTCTCGGCGAGGCGATCGACGCGGCAACTGCGCAAACCCAATGAGGCGTTCATCACGCGACATGCGCGTCCAAAAGTGCAGGAGGAGCGTCATGAAGAATGCAATCGGGGTCGTCGTAACGGCCGGTTTGGCGATCGGCGTGTGCGCGCCCGCCAAAGCGCAAAACTTGGAAGGCACGCTGAAAAAGGTGAAGGAGACCGGCACCATCACCATCGGCCATCGCGATAGTTCGATCCCTTTGTCATACCTTGACGACAAGTTGCAGCCGATCGGATTCTCGATCGAGCTGTGCAAGCACGTCGTGGAGGCGGTGAAGGCGAAACTCGCCATGCCGAATCTGAGCGTCAAGTACAATCCGGTGACGTCGGCCACCCGCCTCCCGCTCGTCGCCAATGGCACGGTCGACGTCGAATGCGGCTCGACGGCCAATATGACGAGCCGACAGGCCCAGGTCGGATTCTCCTACACGTTCTTCGTACCGCAATTCAAATGGATCACGCGTACCAACAACGACATCAAGACCGCGGACGATTTGCGCGGCAAAACCGTCGCCGTGACGGCCGGCACCAACACCGCGCTGTTCGTCAACAAGCTCAATAACGACGGCAAGCTCGGCATGACCATCATGCAGGGCAAGGATCACGCCGAATCCTTCCTGCTGGTCGAGACCGGCCGCGCCAGCGCGTGGATGGAAGACGACATTTTAATCGCGGGCTTCCGGGCGAATGCAAAAAACCCCGCCGACTTCAAGCTGCTCGACAAATCTTATCCGTCCGACCCTTACGCGTTGATGATTCGGAAGGACGATCGGCAATTCAAGGCATTGGTGGATGAAACGCTTGCCAACTTGATGCGCTCGGGCGAGTTCGAGAAGCTCTATACGCAGTGGTTCGAGCGTCCAATCCCGCCGCGCGCCATCAACATCCAGCTGCCGATGTCGGACGCGCTCAAGCGCGCCATAATGGAGCCGAACGACAAGCCAAATTCGTGATCGTCACTGCCGCATCGCGCTGTCTTGGGAAACGTTCGCGAGGCGTCATCTCCCGAAATCGCAATCGTCGTCCGTATCACCCGAGCGCCGCGCGACAACCGTTTGCGACGACGCTCGTGCAAGCGATAACGGCTACGTTCCCGGTATTCGCAGGCATTTCTGCATCAGCGATCGCCGCGCCTCGAACGACACGCGAAGCGCGTCCGCCCGCCTGCGACAGGCAGGGGCCTTTGCGTCGAGGATCCTGAGCACGGGCGCGCGCGGCGGATACGGCGCCGGTACCGGACAGGGGTAGAGCGTGTAGGAAATACCGGACTGAGAATTGACCTCCTCCTCTTCGTCGAGCTCGTCGCTGAGCCGGTCGCCCGCCTGCTGCAAGCTCAACGCCACGCCGGGCGCGCGGTAGAGGATGGCTCGGCTGGCGAGACGAGAGAGCTGCTTCAACACCGCCTCGCCCTCGCGCATGGTGGCGCAATAGCTCGCCGGCGGCGGCGTCAAGCCTTGCCAGCGGTGGTAGCTGCGAATGCGAGCGCTGAGCGCGTTGGCGGCCGAGATCGCGCTCCCCGCTGCCCCTTGCGTGAACGGCTGCGCCGCGACGCTCGCCATCGGCGCCGTCAAGCCGAGCGTGACAAAAACCAATGGCAACAAACGGCGCAACATGAGCGTGCCCCAGCCGACGCTTGGATGTTCAATACCTAGCGTGAAGCATAGCCATCGACAACAATCCCCCTGGTGCGGCGCGCCAGCATGCGAATGCGAGGATGGGCGTCCATCTCTCGTGCCGATCACCATTCCACCGTTCCTCTTTGCCTCGCCCCCAGAGCGCCGTCGAGCCCGATCGAGCGCTAAAAGTTGTACATTCGCTTGGCGGCGGCGAGCGCCCGCGTGCAGCCTGCGCGATTTCCCCGGGCGTCGAGCCGCTTGGCGCGGGCCAAGGTCGCCGCGAACGTCGCCTGCGCCCGCTCCTGCGCGCGTTTGACCGAGCCGGGCGTCGGTTGGCGGTCGAGCTGCGCGCCGATCGATTGCCGCGCCATCGGCCCGGCGTTCGGGTTTCCGGCGGACCGGCGCACCGCCTGCTCGAATTGCGCGATCTTCTCGCTGCAGGGGCCGGCTTGCGCCGCGGTAAGGCTCAGGCCCAGAACGGCGACGGCGGTCAATGCCCTCATTGCTATTCTCTCGTGACTTGGCACCATGATATGCCAGCTACGAGTTGATCCGACCCGATTGACGCCATGAGACGCCGGGTCATGCCAATGGTCACCAGGAGAGGTTCGCCGCACATCGTCCATCAGTCGGCAACCCTCCTCGCCGAGTACGTTGACTCGGGCGGTGTGGGCTGGTCTTTGATCTCGATCATTAAGCCGCATTTCGTTAGCTTTGGAAATCCGTTTTCTTAATCGCGCGAACGCGTTCCCAGGAGCAGTCCAGGAGCAGTCCATGTCCGCCGTTGCCCTGCAATCCGCCACGCGCGCGCACGAGGTCGGGGCGCATGCCGCGATCGACCTCGAGAAGCTGCCGGTCGAAAAGGTCCTTGCCCAGCTCGCCGTCAAGCCCGAGCAGGGATTGAGCAGCGCCGAGGCGCGCCAGCGGCTCGCCAAGTACGGCCCCAACGCGCTTGTTGAAAAAGAGGTCAGTCTGCTCCGCAAGATCGTGGGGCACTTCACCGGGCCGAACGCCTACATGATCGAGGCCGCCGCGATCGTTTCGGCGATCATCGGGCATTGGGACGACTTCGCCATCATCGCGGCGCTGTTGTTCTTCAATGCCGGGCTCGAATTCTGGCAGGACCGCAAGGCCTCCAATGCGCTGGCCGCGTTGAGGAAGGGGCTCGCCCCCGAGGCCACCGTGATGCGCGACGGCAAGTGGCAGGAGGTTGCGGCGGCGACGCTCGTGCCCGGCGACATCGTCAAGATCAGGCTCGGCGTCATCGTGCCCGCCGACCTGCGGCTCGTCGGCGGCGATTACGCCTCCATCGACCAGGCGGCGCTGACCGGCGAATCCTTGCCGGTTGCGAAGAAGGTCGGCGACGAAGCCTATTCGGGCAGCATCGTCAAGCAAGGCGAGATGCAAGGCGTCCTCATCGCGACCGGCGCCAACACGTTCTTCGGCCGCACCGCCAAGCTCGTGGCCGGCGCCGGCGCCGTGAGCCACGCCCAGAAGGCGATGTTCGAGATCGGGAATTTCCTGATCATCCTCGCCGTGGCGCTGGCGCTGCTCATGGTCGCGGTCCAGGTCTATCAGGACATCGTCATCACCGACGACTGGGGGCTCGAAGACGCGCTCGGCATCCTGCAATTCGTCCTCGTTCTGCTGGTCGCATCGATCCCGGTGGCCATGCCGGCGGTGTTCTCCATCACCATGGCGTTGGGCGCGCTGGCGCTGTCGAAACAGAAGGCGATCGTTTCCAAGCTGTCCGCCATCGAGGAAATGGCCGGGGTCGACATTCTGTGCTCGGACAAGACCGGGACCTTGACCAAGAACCAGCTCACGCTCGGCGATCCGATCCTGTTTTCGGCCAAAAGCGCGCAGGATTGCATCCTGGCCGCGGCC
>JAFAHL010000782.1 GCA_019237215.1 Hyphomicrobiales bacterium
CTCGCCGGCGATCCGGCCGGTGCGCTGCGCTACGCCGCCGACTTCGCGAGCCAGAGCGGTCGCTTCGTCATCTTCAAGCGTGGCAGCGCCGGCTCCATTACCATCACCGCGGACGGAAGATTCGAAACCGGCATCTTCGCGGTCGACGCGAAGAAACCCTTCGGCTCGGGCGACGCATTCCTCGGCAGCCTCGTGGTCGGCCTGCGCGCTGGCCTGTCGCTCGAGGCAGCGGTTCGCAGGGCGGCGGCCGCCGCTGCGTATGTCGTTGCGCGCCGGGGCTGCGCGTTCGCGATGCCGAGCATCGCGCAGCTCGACCGATTCATCCAGGATCACCCGTCGAATTGAGGTGCAGCATGCACATTCCCCATTACGACAACCGGAACCTTGCGATCGTCGATGTCAATGACGCCAGCACACCGCTCGCGTATTTCAACAGGGTCAACCTGAAGAGCGGCGAGCAGTTCGTCTCGCGGGTGCCCGGCTACGAGACCTGCCTCGTGCCGGCGCACGGCACGATCGACGTAAAGGTCGACTGCAACGGCAACGAGGGCAAGTCCTTCGATGCGGTTGGCGGGCGTGCTTCCGTCTGGGACGACGATCCTTCCGCGGTCTACGTGCCGGTCGGTTGCACCGCGCGCTTCGTCTGCCGTTCGCCGACCGCGGAAGTCTTCATCGCCGGAGCTCGCTTCGACCAGACGTTCGAGCCCTTCGTGGTCCGTCGCGCGGACATCGATCCCGTCCAATACGGCTCCGACGAGACCAAGACGCATCGCAAGATCAAGCACATCCTCGGACAGAAGCCACCGGGCCGCGTCGGGCGGCTGCTGGTGTCGGAGCTGTTCACGGTCGGGGCAGGCGGCTGGTCGGGTTTTCCGCCTCACAAACACGATAGCGATCGCCTGCCGGCCGAGACGCGCCACAACGAGATCTACAACTTCCGCTTCCGTCCGGACCACGGCTTCGGGCTGCAGTTGCTGCAGGCCGAAGGCGCGCAGCTCGGCGAGGCTTTCCACATCCTGAACGACTCGACGTTGAAGATCGAACGTGGCTACCACCCGTGCGTGGCGGCCCCCGGCTACGAGATGTACTACTTCACGATCCTGGCCGGGCAGAGCCAGCGCTCCCTCACCCAGTTCTTTCAGCCGGCGCATGCCTACCAGGTCGAGACGATTCCGGGCATCAAGAACATGATCGCCAAGTTCAAGTGAGATCCGGATGCTCGCCAACCTGGCGACCATCCTCGCCCCCGCCGTCGAGCGCGGCTACGCCGTCGCGTGCTTCAACGTCTTCGGGTGGGAGGACGCGCGCGCCGTGGTCGACGCGGCCGGGGAGCTCGGTGCCCCGGTGGTCCTCGCGGCAAACCTCAGTTTCAGGCAGTTCATGCCGCTCGAAGTCATCGCGGTCATGCTGCGCCGGCTGGCTGAGGACGCCAGCGTCCCGGTATGCGTCCACCTCGACCATTGCTACGAGATTCCCGAAGCACTGCGCGCGATCGATGCGGGCTTCACCTCTGTCATGTACGACGGCTCGCAGTTGCCGCTCGACGACAACATCGCCGGCACGCGCGAGATCGCGCGGCACGCGCACGCCGCCGACTGCTCGGTGGAGGCGGAGATCGGCTCGGTTCCCTACGCCGAAGGCCGGGATCACATCAAGACGGAGCTGACGCGGGTGGAGGATGCTGCGCGTCTCGCCGCGGAAGGGTCGGCGGACGCATTGGCGATCTCGATCGGCAACGTGCACCGGCTTGCCGCACCGCGCGCAACGATCGACTTCGCGCTGCTCGCCCGGATCGAGGCGGTGGTGCGAACGCCGCTCGTGATCCACGGCACCTCCGGCATTCACGAGGGCGACATAACGCGACTCGCGCGCACGCGGGTGACGAAGTTCAACATCGGCACCGTGCTGCGCCAGGCCTTCGGCCGGAGCCTGCGCGAAACGCTCGGCCGGCACCCCGAGCGCTTTGATCGGCTGGAGATCATGGGCGAGGTCATGCCTGGGGTTCGGCACACCGCAGCGCACATGATCCGGTTGCTCGGATGGAACGAGGAGCTGCGCGCCGCGCGCGCCACGGCGCCCGCCCATTGACCGGTTTGCAAGCGTTTGCAGCACCCCGGTGCCCATGCTATTAATGCCAAAATGCCCGCTCTGCCAGTGGCCGCCACTAACTGAAGTCCTCGGGAGAAAGCCGTGTACATCATCGGACAGGAAGAAATCGACGCGCTTGCGCGGGTGGTCAACTCCAAGGCGCTGTTCCGCTACTCGATCGGCCACGAGTGCGAGCGTTTCGAGACGCGCTATGCCGCCTGGCTCGGCGCCAAGCACTTCTCACTGTCGGCGAGCGGCTCCTATGCCCTGACTGCCGCGATGATCGGCCTGGGCGTCGGACCCGGCGACGAGGTGCTCGTTCCGGCACATACCTACATGGCCTCCGCAACCTCAGTCCTCGCGGCGGGCGCGATACCGGTGATCGTCGACGTCAACGAGTCGCTCACGATCGATCCTGCGGCCCTGGAGGCGGCCATCGGTCCGCGAACGCGCGCCGTCATTCCCGTGCATATGTGGGGCACCACCTGCGACATGGACGCCATCATGGAGATCGCGCGCCGCCGCAAGATCTTCGTCATCGAGGACTGCTGCCAGGGCGTGGGCGGGAGTTACCAGGGACGCAAGCTCGGCACGATCGGCGACATCGGCTGCTACAGCTTCAACTTCTACAAGAACATGAGCGCCGGAGAGGG
>JAFAHL010000158.1 GCA_019237215.1 Hyphomicrobiales bacterium
GCCCGTCGTCGATCTCCTCAACAGCCGGATCGTGCAGGTCGTCAGTTCGGCGGACTATCGCGCGCTGGTCGAGAAATCGGGCTCGGTCGCGGTGTCATCGAGCGCGCCGGAATTTCGCGCCTTGATCGAGGAGACGGCCAACGACGCAGTCCCGATCTTTCGGGAATTTGGCGTGCAATTGGATTGAGTCGGTCGCGTGGTTCCTGCTGCGGCGGGTTCGTCGCGATATGGCGCTTTGATCAATCAGGGAGGACGGCAATGCCAAGCATCAGGATCATCGCCGCCGCCTTCATGGCGCTATGCTCCTCCGCTGCGGCGCAGGACTGGCCGACTCGGCCGGTGACCATGGTGGTACCGTTCGCCGCCGGCGGTGCGTTCGATGTCCTGGCGCGCGTCTTCGCCCCGCATCTCAGCATGAGCTTGGGCCAGCAGGTGATCGTGGAGAACGTCGGCGCCGCCGCCGGCATCGTCGGCACCACCCGCGTGGCAAAGGCGACGCCCGACGGCTACGTGTTCCTGTTCGGCAGCGTCGGCACCCACGCTTTTAACCAGACGCTCTACAAGAAGCTGCCGTACAACGCGGCGACCGACTTCGCCCCGGTCGCGCTGCTCGTCGAGCAGCCGATGGTGCTGCTCACGCACAAGGATTTTCCCGCCGACACCCTGCAAGAGTTCATCGCCTATGCCAAGGCGAACGCGGCGAAGCTGCAATACGGCTCGGCCGGGGTGGGCTCCACGACCCACCTCAGTTGCGCGCTGCTCAATACCGCGGCCGGGCTCGACATCACCCATGTTCCCTACCGCGGCGGCGGACCGGTGACGGCGGATTTGATCGCCGGGCAAATCCACTACATGTGCTCCAATAGCGCCAGCGCGTTTCCGCAGATCACGGGCAACACGCTCAAAGGCATCGCGCTGTTGGCGCGCGACCGTTCGCCGCTCTTGCCGACGCTGGCAACCGCGCACGAACAGGGTCTCACCGGTTTCGAAGCCATCACCTGGAACGCTTTCTTCATGCCCAAGGACACGCCCGCGACCATCGTCAAGAAGCTCAACGATGCGACGATCGAAGCGATGAACACGCCGGCGCTCAAGGATCGCATGCATGAGCTCGGGGTCACGCTCGTCGCGCCCGAGCGGCGCTCGCCCGAGTACCTGCAGACGTTCGTCGAGAGCGAGATCCAAAAGTGGGGCGCGCCGATCAAGGCCGCCGGCATCAGCGCGGACTAGAGCGTACGGCCGCAACCGGCGGAGCGCTCGTGCGAGGAGCAAGGATGTGACCCGTCAAGGCAACAGGAAAGCGCCGCGCCGAGGCGCGGCGGTGACGCGGCGGCGCGTGTTGCAGAGCGGCGCGGCGGTGGCGGCGCTTCCCGCCCACCTCGCCGCCGGCGCGCAGCCGGTCGGACCGGTGATGGCGGCGCTGAGTAGCTATATGAGCGCCGCGCACGCGCGTGCGTTGCCGGACGAGGTGGCGGAGAAGACCAAACACCACGTGCTCGACACCTTCGCCGCCATGATTTCCGGCGCGCAGCTCGCCCCCGGCCGCGCCGCCATAAAATTCGCCCGCGGCTACGGCGGCGAGCGCGTCGCCACCGTGGCGGGCTGCGACGTGCTGTGCGGCCCGATCGAGGCCGCGCTCGCCAACGGTGTGCTGGCGCACGCCGACGAGACCGACGACTCGCACGCTCCCTCGCTGTCCCATCCCGGCTGCGCCGTGGTGCCGGCGGCGCTGGCGGTGGGCGAAGCGCTCGGCATCGACGGGCGGCATTTCCTGCGCGCGGTGGCGCTGGGCTACGACGTCGGGCCGCGCGTCACCATGTGCCTCGGCGTGCCGGCGCTCTCGCGCGACGCGCATTTGAGCTCCCACAGCATCGCCGGCGCCTTCGGCGCGGCTGCCGCCGCCGGTTGCGCCGCCGCGCTCGATGCGCAACGCATGCGCTGGCTCCTCGACTACACCGCGCAGCAGTCCTCCGGCATCGCCGCGTGGCAACGCGACAGCGACCACATCGAGAAGGCGTTCGTCTTCGGCGGCATGCCGGCGCGCAGCGGAGTGACGTCGGCCTTGCTGGTGCATGCGGGCTGGACCGGCATCGAGGATATTTTCTCGGGGCCCGACAACTTCCTGCTGGCGCACGGGCGCAGCGCCGACGCGGCGGTGCTCGCCGACAAGCTCGGCGAGCGCTACGAGGTCATGCGCACCAACATCAAGAAATGGTCGGTCGGCTCGCCCATCCAGGCGGCGCTCGATGCGTTGGAGCTGATGTTGCAGCGCCGGCCGTTCACTCCCGGCGACGTGCGCAAGGTCGTCGTGCGGCTCGGCACGCGCAGCGCCTCGGTCGTCAACAACCGCGACATCCCCGACATTTGCCTCCAACACATGGTCGCGGTGATGCTGATCGACCGCACCGTCTCGTTCGACGCCGCGCACGACGTGGCGCGCATGCGCGACGCGGCGGTGCTGCGCGAGCGCGCCAAGGTGGAGCTCGTCGGCGACGCGGAGCTCGAGGCCCGCGCGCCGCGCCGCGAGGCGATCGTCGATGTCATGCTCGCCGACGGCACGCAAGTGAGCGAGCACGTCGAGGCCGTGCGCGGCACGAGCGACAACCCGATGCCGCGCGCGGAGGTCGTCGCCAAATGCCGCGATCTCATCACGACGGTGCTGGGGGCGGCGAAAGGCGCCGCGCTGGTCGAACGCGTGCTCGCGCTCGAGAGCCTGACCAACGTGCGCGATCTGCGCGATCTGCTGCAGGTCCGTGGCTAGGGTCATAAGCGCGTTTACGCGCGTCTTTCGCCGCGCTATGCCCGGGCATGACAAATCCGAACCAAGTCGCACGTGATGGCCTCGGTGCAAGATAAAGCGCAAGACAAGCAAAAGGAGATCGCGTTCTTCGACCGCCACGCCGCCGCGGACGACTACGACGTGTTCACGCCGCAGTCGAGCGCGCGCCTCATCGACGCGTTCGTCAAGCTGACCGGGCTTGCTCCCGGGGCGCGGGTGATCGATCTCGGCTGCGGCTCGGGTACCTTCACCGCGCTGCTCGCGCGCGCCGGCTTTAACTGCGTCGGGCTCGACATTTCCGCCAAGCTCGTCGCGGTCGGG
>JAFAHL010000230.1 GCA_019237215.1 Hyphomicrobiales bacterium
GCCTGCTCTGCAGCTTGGTCGGATCGTTCGTTCCAGCCTGCGGTTCCGACCAGACCGGCAGCATCATTTTCGCCGACAAGACGGTGCCCGGCGGCGGCAATGACGTATCGGAGATGCTGTAGCCGTTGAAATGCGGCGCCCAAGAACCAGCCTGCCGGCGACTGAGCGCGACCCAGCGGAGTGTTCCTTGGAGCCCGGAGCACCAAAAACGCCGAGCGAGGCGGTCTGCTGGCGCTGGGGGGATGAGTCCACGTGCGCGGGCGCCGCTGCCGGGGCATGGGCGGCATCGCCAGGATGTTCGGTTATTGCTGCTTGGAAAATGGCGCGCGCGTCGGGATCGCCCTCGCCGCAAAGCTTGTCGAACTCCGTCACGTCCTTCTTGAGCAAGCTACGCTTGGTCTCGGGCGCGACGTGCCTTTCCATGATGGCGACGATGTTGTTGCGCAGTTTCTGGCACGTGACGTCGCTCGAAAAATAGCTTTGGTAAGCCGCAAAGGTGCCGGCGGCCGCCGCCGGAATCGCGAGCGCCGCCCCGGTCATTTGCAAAAGTTTGACCAAGTTTTCCGCGGTCATCGGATTCTCCGGCCGCCTGCTTACGACCATGCCGCCATGGCACGAAAATGGCAGCGCCGACGCGGCTGGCTACTGCGGCGCCGCCGGCGATGCTGGCGCAGCGCCCTCACGTTTGCGCAGATCGCGCGATTCGGAGCGAGCGGTCGCCGGGCGGCGGGGCGGCGGCGCAAAGCCAGCCGGTGGGGGGTGCTTTGCGAGTGTTACGTCCAACGTCGCCGGGTTCGAGTACCAATACGGAGGCGGAACATGGCGTCGCAAGTCCTCTTCGGCCGCCCTCATCGCCGCGATGGTAGTTGCCGCCTGATGCTGCGTTTGCGTGAGCTCATTGACGTCGTTCTTCAGCGCGTCGATTTGGCGCAGAAGCCGATCGATTTCCTCGTCCGGTCCCGCGCGGTCCGCGTTTCGCGGCGATGTGGCCGCCGATTGCAACTCCGGCCGCAGTCGTCCATCCGCGGTCGACCAAGCCAACGCGAGCGCACCGATGACGCCCGCGCCAGCCACTACACCGACGAGAGTTAAGAGCCGCGACCTGGTCTTGCGTCGTTGTCCGCGCAGAATAGCCGCGGGGTCCTGTCCGAACTCCTCGTCGAACGCATCGAGCCTTGGCATTTCCGCCGGGTCCGGCTTACTCGGCATCGGCGCTTCCACTGTCGACCAGCGTTTACCTGCCGCGCAGTGCGCTGCAAACTCCTGCACGCCTATTTTCCCACGTCCGGCGCGGCGGCGCGCCGCATGATGCGCCCATAGCACCGGCATCTCAAGCTGCTCCAAGGGCGCCCACGGCCGCGGCTCGCCCCTCACGTGGGAGCAACCGGGCGTTCGTGGTAGGTTGGCAACAGACCAAAACGGCGCATCGAGGGAGGGACGAGGATGGATATCGGCTTCATTGGGCTCGGACAAATGGGCTTCCACATGGCTCGCCGGCTGGTCGAGGCGGGCCACCGCCTCGTCGTGTTCGACAACCGGCGCGAAGCCATTGAGCCTCTGACCGCGCTTGGAGCGCAAGCCGCCGCCTCCCCTCGCGAGCTGGCCGATGCAGTCGAAACCGTGATGGTGAGCCTGCCCACACCCGACGTCGTGCTCGCGGTCGCGACCGGCGCCAGCGGCGTGATCGAAGGCAAACGCGTGCGCCGCTTCGTCGATCTGTCGACCACCGGCGCAGTCATGGCCAAGCGCATCTTCGAGGCGCTCAAGACGAGGAATATCGTGCAGATCGACTGCCCCGTGAGCGGCGGCGTCACCGGGGCGGCGAAGGGCACGCTGGCGTTGATGGCCTCCGGTCCGCGCGCGGAGATCAACGCCATCGAGCCGGCGCTGGCAGCGATCGGCAAGACCTTCTTCATCAGCGAGCGGCCGGGCGCCGGGCAGACCATGAAGCTCTGCAACAATTTCCTTTCCGCCGCCGCCATGACAGCGACCTCGGAGGCGATGGTCATGGGCGTCAAGGCGGGGCTTGATCCCCGCATCATGCTCGACGTGATCAATTCCGGCACCGGCCGCAACACCGCGACCGAGGACAAGTTCGGCCGCGTGGTGCTGCCCCGCACCTTCAACCTCGGCTTCACCGTGGGATTGATGACCAAGGACCTCAAGCTATGTCTCGGCGAGGGCAAGGCGCTCGGCGTGCCGATGCAGGTTGCCGAAGCCGTCACGCAGCTCTTGCAGACCGCCTGCGACGAAAACGGACCGGACAAGGATCTCACCACCGTGGTGCAGCCGGTCGAGCGCCGCGCCGGCGTGGAGGTGCGCGCGCCGCGCGCCAGCGGGCCCCTGCCGAAGTGACGCCCCGTGTCCCCGGACGCAGCGTGGCGCGCCGCGGGCGCTGCGCTCTCTACGCATCATGATGCTGCATCTCTGACGGAGACGACCATGAGCGATGACATCCACGAAATCTACGCCATCCGCTACGGACATCATGATCGCAAGTCATCGGAAAACTTCATCGGCAGCGATCCTCACGACGTGCTGCAGCCGCTCGACTTCTACGTTTGGGCCGTTGTCGGACGCTCCGGCCCCATCATCCTCGATACCGGCTTCGACGCGGCCATGGGCAAGAAGCGTCAGCGCCAAATGATCAAGCCGATCGACGAAGGATTGAAAGCGATCGGCATCGATCCCGCGGAGGTAAGAACCATTATCGTCAGCCACATGCATTACGATCACGTGGGCAACTACGATCTGTTTCCCCGTGCGCGCTATCACCTGCAGGATTGCGAGATGGCCTATGCGACCGGGCGCTGCATGTGCCACACGGCGCTGCGCCTGCCGTTCGAGGTCGACGACGTGGTCGCGATGGTGCGCAAGGTCTTTGCCGGCCGCGTTACCTTTCATGATGGCGAAGACGAGATCGTGCCGGGGGTCACCGTCCACCATATCGGCGGCCATTCCAAGGGTTTGCAAAGCGTGCGCGTGAACACTCGGCGGGGCCAGGTCGTGCTGGCGGCAGATGCCGCGCACCTCTACGCGCACATGGAGTCCGGCCGCATATTTCCGATCACTTATAACGTGGCCGAAGTGGTCGAAGGCTACGAAACGCTCAAAAAGCTCGCGAGCTCGCCCAACCACGTGGTGCCCGGCCACGATCCGCTCGTGCTCGCGCGCTACCCGGCGGCCAAGGCCGGCCTCGAAGGCTGGGTGGTGCGCCTCGATGTGGACCCGAAGAGCTGATTCGTGTTGCAAGAGTCAACGCCGGTGTGCAACATTCCGGCTATATGCTGCCGCGCGGGTAGAGCTCGTGGCGCAGAGCAATGAGGGAAGCCGCCATGGCGACGGGCTGGACGCGATCTCGCGACAAACGGCTGTTGGCGCAGCAGGCCGCCGGGCGCACCGCCGCCCAGATTGCAAAAACGCTCGGCGTGACGCGCAACGCGGTGATCGGCCGGTCACGACGTTTGCGCGGGATCGTCTATCAGTCCGATATCGACAGCTGGAGGCGAGCGAATGCGCGCAGGGCGCAGGAAGCCAGAAAACGCGCGCAAGTGCGGCGTGTCGCGCAGCGCAAGGCGCTCCGCGACCTGGCGCGCGCCGTGACGCGCGGCGTGCCCGTCGGCAAGGCCATGTCGAGGGCGCATCAAGCCGGCGCCCTGTGGCGGCAAATCGGAGCTTATTTCGGGATTTCGCAACAAGCCGCCTACGAAAGGGTTAAGACCTGGACGCAGCGGTCGCGCTCTTGAGCGCGGCTCGCAGCCGGGTCCAACGCGACCCCCCGTCATCACATGATCGCGAATTCGCTGTTGCGGCGGTCGGTAACCAGCATGCTGCCGGGATAATGGGTGATGCAAAATTCGGGCTTCACCGTCGCCACCACTGATTGCGGCGTGACGCCGCAGGCCCAGAACACCGGAATTTCATCGGCATTGACCGGCACCGGGTCGCCGTAATCGGGCTTCATCAGGTCGGCGATGCCGATCAACTCCGGCTTGCCAATATGTACCGGCGCGCCGTGCACCGCCGGGAAGCGCGTGGTGATCTGAATGGCGCGGATCGCATCCGCGGGTTTCATCGGCCGCATCGATACGACCATCGGCCCATGGAATGGACCGGCGGGCGCGGTCGCAATGGAGGTGCGATACATCGGCACCGTGGCGTTGCAGGTGATGTGGCGCAGTTCGATGCCGTCCTCCACCAGCGCGTCCTCGAACGAGAACGAGCAGCCCAGCACGAAAGCGACGAGATCGCCGCGCCATTGGGCGCGGATGTCGGTAGGCTCATCGACAAGCTTGCCATTCCGGAAAACCCGGTAACGCGGCAGGTCGGTGCGGATGTCGAGGTCGTCGGCGAGCGTCGGCAACCGAAAGTCGCCGGGCGCCGAAGCCGCCAGCAGCGGGCAGGGTTTGGGATTGAGCTGGCAGAACCGCAGGAAATCACCGGCGAGGTTGGCCGGCAAAATGGCGAGATTGCCCTGCACATAGCCGGGGGCGACGCCAGCCGTCTGACCCTTGAAAGTGCCGGCGCGGGCCGCAAGCCGCGCGTCACGGCCGGTCTGCGGGGTGGCGGACGGTTTGCGAGACGTGGCGAGAGCCGACATGGCGTTCTCCTGTCGGGCGCTTGGCCAAGATGCCGGCGCCGGTTGCCTATCTTATCATCAGACCGCGGGCGGAAAACCGGCTCCCTACTTGCAGGGTCGGGATCGGCATAACCTCGAGCGACAAGCATGCCCGCGACACCCTGCCGCTCGTTGTGGGCGCGGGTGTCCTGAAGTATCCTGCAAAACGTCAAGACATCTCTTGACCGAGGGAAGCAGGATCATGCGCGGTGCGCCGCGCGCTCGCAGACTGGCAGTTGTCATGACGCGTGCCTGCGCCATGGCAGCCGACCTGGGAGGAACTCGCGATGACTGACGAAGCAAAAACGCAAAATTGGAATGAGGCGTTCTGGTACCGCGGCAAGGTCACGCGCCGGCGGTTGATCGGATACGGCTCGGCAGCCGCGGGCGCACTCGGCGCGACCATGCTGGTGCCGGCGCCATGGCAGGCCGCCTTCGGTCAGGCCAAGCCCTACAAGATCGGTACCGAGCAGCCGCTGTCGGGCGCTGGCGCCGCCGGCGGCAAGACCGCGCTGGTCGGCGTGCAGATGGCG
>JAFAHL010000273.1 GCA_019237215.1 Hyphomicrobiales bacterium
GATGCGCATACGCTGGCCGTCATCGGCACCGGCAAACAATCGCGCACGCAAGTCGCCGCGGTGTGTGCAGTCAGGCCGATCACGCGGGTCAAGGTCTTCTCCCGCACGGCCGAGCACCGCGAGGCCTACGCGCGTTCGGTGGAAAAAGAACTCGGTGTGGAGGTGCTACCCGCATCCTCGGCGCAGGCCTGCGTGGCGGAAGCCGACGTGGTGGTGACCATCACCAATTCGGCCGCGCCCGTATGTCGGGCGGAGTGGCTCGCCGAAGGCGCGCACGTCAACGTGGCCGGCGCCAATTCCGACGATCGTCGCGAGGTCGATGCGGAGACGGTCTTGCGCGCCGCCGTCAAAGCCACCGATCACATCGAGCAGGCCAAGGTGGAAGCAGCCGAGTTTCGCGAGCTGGTTGCGGCCGGCAAGCTCGCCTGGTCGGCGATCCGCGAGCTCGGCGAGCTTGTCACCGGCAAGGCCGCCGGGCGGACATCGCGATCCGACCTGACGCTGTTCAAGTCGCTCGGCATCGCGCTCGAGGATGTGGCCTTTGCCGAACTCGTCTATCAGCGCGCGATCGCCGCCGGGGTCGGGCGGCCCCTCCCGATTTGAATCGACGACGGTGCTGGCGATCGCGAGAGAGCCGATCGCCCGCAATGGATGCAGCGCTCACCGCGCGATCGCCTGCCGCAAGATTTTCCGCGCCGGCTCCGAGCCGTCGAGCTGGCGCAACGTGCGGCGTTTGATTTTCCAGCCCTGCGGCGTGCGCACGAGCTCCCAGCGGTTCGCCGTCATGCGATGGACTCGGAAGCCCTTGGAGCTGCCGTGGTTGGGGACGTCGACCAGGTCGCCTTGGGTCTGTGGCACCAGGATTTGCAGATAGGACGTGACGGTCGCCGCGTCGCCCTCGATCTCGACATGCGGCAAGGAGGTGAAATGCGCAAGCCCACGCTCGATCGCCGCTTGGTGGTCGAGGCTGAGCACCTGATTGGCAATGCTCTCGCGCCCGCGCGGGCTGGAGAGATTCTCGCCCCGGTCGAACACCCCGTCTTCCACCCAACTCGCCGCGATATGGTCGTTGCCCGCGGTATCGGCGCTGGGCGGGTGGCTGGCGATCAGGTTGTAGATCTCGAGCCGGTCTTCGATGGCGCGGATTCGGTCCTCGAGGCTGCGATTGACGCTCATGTTTCACTCCCACACGGTTCGGTAACCTGCGAATGGCGCTAGCGCCATCCGCCATTGTCATCGCTGGTGCGATCGCCGCGGTCCGATGGAGATTTCACCGTCGCGGGATGACTTCGCCGATCGCGCCCGCGTCGTGAGCGGAGAAGAACAGCCGGCCATCGGGAATCGCGACGATGGCACGTGCTCCGCAGCCGTCGAGCGGAATCGAATATTCATCGATCAGTTTGCCGTCCGGCGACATGCGCCCGATCTTGTTGGAAAAATTCTCGGTGAACCAGAGTTCACCATCCGGCGCCACGGCGACGCCGCGTAGCGAAGCGTCCGGGGTCTTCACCGGCCATTCGGTGACGCGGCCTTGCGCGTCGATGCGCCCGAGCGCGTTGGCCTTGGTCTCGACGAACCAGATGTGGCCGTCGGGATGCGCGGCCATGGCGCGCGGCTCGCTATTGGGCGTCGGGATTTTGTATTCGGTGACATGACCGTCCACGCTGATCCGGCCGATCTGGCCGGCTTGGTATTCGCTGAACCAGAGTTCGCCGTCGCGCACCACCAACGAAAGCGGGCGGCAGCCCGGCGTGAGGCCGTTTGAAAATTCCGTCACCGCGCCGCCGGGCGTGATGCGGCCGATGCGACTGACGTTGCCTTCGGAGAACCAGATGTTTCCGTCCGGACCCGCGACGATGCCGTCCGGCCCGGCGTCGGCCGTCGGAACGGGAAACTCGGCGACCGCGCCTGAGGTGGTGATCCGCCCGATCCTGTTGCCGGCGTTCTCGCAGAACCACAGCGTCCCATCGGCCGCAGATGCGATCCCGATCGGTCGGCTGTTCGGCTTCGGCGTATCGAATTCGATGAAACTGCCATTGCCGGGATTCATTCTGCCGATTTTGGACGTCCCGCTTTCGCAGAACCAAAGGTGCTGGTCCGGACCGAATACGATGATGTATGGCTTGCTCTGCGGCGTCGGAACCGGATGCAAAACGATCTCAACGTCAGTCATCGACTCGAAACCGCGACGCGCTGGCCCGATCAAATGGAAATGCCGAACAGCCGTGCCGCGTTGGCACCTAGAATCGCGTCCTGCTCCTTCTTCCCGATTTTCTTGGCGCCGCGGACATATTCGACCGGCCGCTTCTCTGCAAACGGATAGTCGGAAGCGAGCATGACGTGGCTCGATGGGACCTTGGTTACCAGGAATTCCAGCATGTCCGGATTGAACAGCACGGTGTCGTAGAAGAAGCGCGGCAGGTAGCTGCTGAAATCGCCCTTGAGATGCGGGGAACGACCATAACGATAATCGTTGTCGTGCCGCCCGGTGTAGAAGGGCAGATATCCGCCGCCGTGGGCGACCATGATTTTCAGCTTGGGAAATTGGTCCACGACCCCCTCATAGATCAACGACGACAGTGCGTAGGCCTCTTCCAGGGGCTGCCCGACCGTAATCATCAGTCGATTGCGAAGCATACGTTGGTCGGTATTTCCCGCGGGGTGGACGAAGATCACCGCGCCGAGCTCTTGCGCCTTGGCCCAGAACGGCCGTAGCCGCTCGTCGCCCAACTCGACCCCGTTGACATGGGATGAAATGATGGCGCCGCGCAAATCGAGATCCCGCACGCAGCGTTCGAGTTCGGCCGCCGAGAGCGCGACGTCGTGCAGCGGCAGCGAGGCGAGCCCCACCAGCCGGTCCGGGTGGTGCGCCACCGCCTCGGCGACGCGATCGTTGCCGAAACGGTCCAGCTTGAGCGCTTCCTGCGGCTCCATCTCATAGGTGCATTGCTGCATGATGCTCGGGCTGATGACCTGAATGTCGATACCGGTTGCATCCATCTCCTGGAGCCGCAGCGGCACGTCGGTCATGCGCTTGAACAGCGGTTCGGGCACGCCGCCCGGTCCCGCCACGGCGCGCGCGTATTGCGAATGTTCGTAGGTCAGCTTCATCACTTCCGGTACGAGGACGTGGGCGTGTACATCGATGATGGTAGGCCTTGGAGTTGGACCCCGCGATCTCGCCGGTTTGGCCGCCGCGCGTGTGGACTTGGTCGATTTGGAACGGGCGGATCGCTCGACTGCGCGCCTAGGCCGCTTGCGCCGCTTGACTGATGTCACCATGGTCGAATCGTCCTCCGGTGCGAGCGGGCGAGCGGATCTCATCGCGGCGGGATGATCGGCACCAGCAGGAACGAGTCCTTGTCGCCGCCGGAATAAATCGTGTTCTCCCCGACATTGTAGTCGGCGTGGTAATGCGTATACGGCGCGCTGCCGATGCCGTCGCGCGGCTGGATGTCGAGGCGGATGCGGTGGCCTTTTTTGAACACCATCGAGGTCGGCCAAACCTCCACCTGCACCTCGACGATCTCATTCGGCTTGAGCCACTGGCGCCGCAGGTGCTTGTGATAGGGCCGATAGGGCCGCGATAAGTCCGGATCAAGCTCGCGATGCGAAACCCGCAGCCAGCCCTTTGCGACCGGCACCGGCTGCCCTTGCTGCCCGATCTCCAGCACGTCGTTGCCGTCGGGGTCGATGTTGCGCAGCGTGAGGAACAAATCCATGTCCTCGGTCGTGCTCGACACCCACAGCTTAGCGGCGAGCGGACCGGTGATTTCGGTGTCCCGCTCGAGCGGCGGCGTGACAAACGAAAGTCCGCCTCCGCCGCCGGCGGCAAGCGAGGTCGAGGACGCCGAGGCGTGACCGGCGTGCGACGCGCCGCTCGCGGAATAGCTCCGCCGGGCGAGCACGGAAGGCTTGGCCTTCGCCAGCGTGCCGGCGATGCCGTCGCCATCGGCATCGGGCTTGGACAGGTCGAGGTAGAGCTTGGTCCACTGGGTGCGCGCGAGCGGCCACTCGTTCTCGTGGCGGAAATGGTATGCGCCGTGACCGGTGCGGATCGCGAGCTTGACCGGCGGTTCCTGCATCACGCCGTTGTCGATGTCCTTGAGCCAGTGGTCGAAGAAGCGAAGTTGGTCGCGCCGCCCATCCTCGCTGTAGAACGGGTGATAATGCGTGCCGCAATGGATGCGCAGCTTCTTGTGCTTCGAGGCGGCGCGCACGTAGGCCTCGGTGGCGCCGCGCAGGTGCAGCCCCATGCCGGACCAGTTGCCGACCGCCCACATGGGAAGATCGATCTTGTCCCATTGCGCCTGCTGGCTCTTGAATACCCCGCTGTCGAGGCTGTTGCGCATGAAGCGCCAGAGCACGTTGTCCTGAAACGTGTCCGGATTGTTGTAGTAGGCGCGGCCGAGCAGGTGATGCGCCATGTGGGTCGTGAACCAGCCGACGATGAAGCCCGAGCCGAAGATGCCGCCATGATAGAGGATGTCGCGGTACTGGTCGGCCGCACCTTCCCACGGCACGATGCAGGTGAGCGACGGCGGCTTGAGGTTTGCCACCCACCACTGGGTGCGGGCGAAGAACGAGATGCCGATGGTGGCGACACGGCCGTTGCTCCAGGGCTGATGGCCGGCCCATTCGATCGCATCGTAGAAGTCGATCGCCTCCTGCGGTGAATAGAGCACGGATTGCCCGGGTGACTTGCCGGAGCCGCGCTCGTCGACCCGCAGGCAACAATAGCCGCGCGGCACCCACCACTCCGGGTTCACGGTCTCCCAGTTCATGTGGGGATTGGGCTTCTCTTCCAGATCGCCCGGCGGGATCCAGAGCTTGTCCTTCTGGTAGATGCCCATGTTGATCAGTACGGGAAAATGCCCGTCACCATCCGGCCGAAAGACGTCGGCCTTGAGCTTGGCGCCATCCCGCATCGGGATGTCGACGTCCTTCTCGATCTTCATCTTGTACCGGGGTTCGGACGCTTTGGTCTCTTCGCGGGCCGCGACTTGCTCTTGCACGGTACCTCCCAACGATCTCGCTTGCGCGTCCAACGCTATCAGAGAGCGAAGCTTGCGGCTATGCAGGCGGAGCGAGACACATCACGCCGAGCCCCACACCTCGCGCGCGGTCTCGACCACGAGGCGCAGCTTGGCGAGTTCGCCCTCCTCGTCCATGGTGTTGCCGCCGATGCCGCTGGAAAATCCGCATTGCGGGCTCAGGGCGAGCTGCTCCAGCGGGGCGTGCTTGCTTGCCTCGTCGATGCGACGCTTGAGCTCGTCCTTCGATTCGAGCTTGGCGCTCTTGGTCGTGACCAGACCGAGGACGGCTGCCTTGCCCCTGGGCAGAAAACGCAGCGGTTCAAAGCCGCCGGCGCGCGCGCTGTCATATTCGAGAAAATAGCCATCCATGTTGATTTCGTTGAAGATGAGCTCGGCGATCGGCTCGTAGCCGCCGTCCGCCACCCACGCGCCGGCGAAATTGCCGCGGCATAGATGCATGCACACCGTCATGTCCCGCGGCCGATCCTTGATCGTGGCATTGAGGAGCTTGGCGTAGGTCCGCGGCAGCGTGCTCGGGTCCTCGCCGATATTGGCGACTTGCTTGCGCAGCTCCGCATCGCACAGATAGGCGAGATTGACCTCGTCGATCTGCAAATAGCGGCAGCCGGCCGCGGCGAGATCGCGGATCTCCTCGCGGTAGACATGGGCAAGATCGTCGTAGAAGGCGTCAATGTCGGGATAGGCCTCGGCATCGATCGCGCCGCGTCCGCCCCGGAAATGCATCACAGTTGGCGAAGGGAGCGTGATCTTCGGCATCGCCCGCGCGACGGATGCGAGAAATTTGAAATCGTCGACGAAGATTCCCTTGCCGTTGGGCCGCGCGAGCTTGCCGGTTACTTGCATGGTTGACGGGCTGTGCAGGCGGTCGCCTTCGCCCGAATGAAAGCGTACCGTGAGCTTGGACGGGATCATTCGCACGTTGCTGAATTTCAGCATGAAATCTCGGTGCCAGGAGTGGCGGTTGTATTCGCCGTCGGTCACGAGCTTGAGCCCGAGCTCCTCTTGCAGTCGTACCACCTCACGAATTGCGGCATGCTGGATGCGCTTGAGCTCGGCATCGCAGATCTCTTTTTTTCCCGCCTTCTCGCGCGCGTCGATGAGAGCAGCGGGTCGGATGAGGCTGCCGACATGCTCGGCGCGGAAAGGAGGCTTGGTGCGTTCCATTGGCGTGGGTCTCCAGTGCCGCGGCCCACCGACGGCGTCTTGCCGGACGATAGCACACGCGGGTCGCGCTCTCCTGTAGACTGCGGCGCCGACCTGCGCGTGAAGGACTTGAGGCGAAGGGGCGAGCCAACCGGCGGGCGTCTCACTCGACTAGGCGCGCGCTCTGGGCATAAGAGGCCCCGCTTGCGTCCGTCCCGGCGCTGGACGAAGCAACCGACGGAGAACGAGATGAAGGCTGCCGTTGCGACTGAAAGCGGACTGGCGCTGCGCGACATATCGCAACCGCGACCAAAGCCCAACGAGGTGCTGGTGAAGGTGCGGGCTGCCGCGCTCAATCGCGCCGATCTTGCCACCGCGCGCGGCATCCCCCACGGCAGCCACGGTGGGATCGGCGCGGCGGTCGGCCTCGAATGGGCGGGCGAGGTGGTTGAAAGCGGCGCCGAGGCGAAGGGTTACAAGCCGGGCGATCGTGTCATGTGCTCGGGCACTGGCGGCTATGCCGAATACGCCGTCAGCGACTGGGGGCGCGTCAACCCGATGCCGAACGGCATGGGCTTCGAACAGGCGGCGACACTGCCGGTCTCGCTGATCACGCTGCACAACGCCCTCGTCACCGCCGGCCGGCTGCGGCCGGGCGAGAGCGTGATGATCCAGGGCGCGAGCTCGGGCGTGGGCCTCATGGGCTTGCAGATCGCCAAGCTCATGGGCGCGGAAATGGTGGTCGGCTCGTCGACCAATGACGCGCGCCGGGCGCGTCTAAAGGAGTTCGGCGCCGACCTCGCCGTCGATACCCGCGATGCGGCGTGGCCTGATACGGTGCTGACCGCGACCGACGGCAAGGGCGTCAATCTCGTCGTCGATATGCTTTCAGGGCCGGTGGTTGCGCAGACCATGAGGGCGACGGCGCTTCTTGGCCGCATCGTCAATGTGGGCCGCCTCGCCGGCATGAAGGCCGAGTTCGACTTCGACCTCCATGCCCTGCGTCGCATCGACTACATCGGCGTAACTTTCCGGACCCGCACGCTCGAGGAAGTGCGTGAGATCAGTCGCCGCATGCACGCCGATCTGTGGCAGGCGGTGACCGCGGGCAAGCTAAGGCTGCCGATCGACCGCCGCTTTCCGCTCGAAGAGGCCGCGGCGGCGCAGGCGCACATGCGCGAGAACAAGCATTTCGGAAAGATTGTGCTGACGATGTGAGTCGCCCAAACCTGGCGTGCCGCTTCGCGTGCGGCTGCGGCTCGGCGTTCGGAGCACGAATCCATGTCGGCATTGCAACACTGGGTCTGCGGATGAGGGCTGCAATTCCACATCTGCTCGCGCTTTGCAGTCTCGTTGGCGCCTGTGCGCCGCAGGCAAAGGCCGACGTCGTCGTCGATTTCTACCAAGGCAGGACGGTGACGGTCGTGGTGAGCTCGAGCGCAGGCGGCGGCTACGACACGCTTGCGCGCGCGCTCGCGCGCTTCATGGGCAGGCACATGCTGGGCCATCCTGTTTTCGTCGTCCGCAACATGCCTGGCGCCGGCGGAATGACCGCCACCAATTTTCTCTACAACAACGCCGACAAGGACGGCAGCGTGATCGGGCTCGTTCAGAACAACACGCCGTTCGAACCGCTATTCGGCAGCAAGGAAGCGCGCTACGACCCTGTCAAGTTCAACTGGCTCGGCTCGCCGAGTTCCGAGACCGCCATGGTGCTCATCTGGCACACGGTGCCGGTGAATTCGGTCGCGGACCTCAAGGCGCGCGAAGTCGCAGTCGGTGTCTCCGGCGCCAATTCGACGCCCGCCTTCTTCACCCGGCTGTTGAACGCGACGCTGGGCACGAAAATGAAGCCCATCAACGGCTATCCCGGCCAGAATGACGTGCTGCTCGCCATGGAACGGGGCGAGCTCGACGGCCATCCCAGCGCCTTTTTCAGCTCGCTGCGTTCAACGCGGCCCACATGGCTGCGCGACAAGACCGCGAAGGCCATCGTGCAATATGGGCCGGAAAAGCTCGCCGCGCTCCACGACGTGCCGTTCGCCCCCGATCTCGTCGCAAGCGACGACAACAGGCTGCTGATGCAGGCGGCGTTTGCGCCACTCGCGCTCGGCCGGCCGTTCCTCCTGCCGCCAGGCGTTCCGGTCGAGCGCCTCGCCGCGTTGCGCGAGGCGTTCGCTGCCACCATGACGGACCCGGAGTTTCTGGCGGAGGGCGAAAGGATCGGGCTTGGGCTCAATGCGCCGCGCACCGGCACCCAGATCCAGGAGGTGATGGAGCGCGCCTACCAAAGCCCGCCGCGCGTCCTCGATCGGTTGCGGCGACTGAACGTTCCGTGAGCGCATTTGCAATTGATGTTGATGTTTGATCCTTCAGCTTCAGCCGTTCGCAATGTTCTCAACCTCAAATTGTCGGCTGGTTCGACAAAATATTGGACCCTCGGCATGGTGTGTTGAACGTGCGTGAAATTTTCTCCAAGCTGTCGATGAAGAACTTTCCGCGTGAAGGCCTGTACCGTCGCTGGGAGGGAGGGTTTGTATGATCAAGACCAAAGGCATTTTGCATGTGACGATCCCGGTCAGCGACCTCGCTCGTAGCCGCGCCTTCTATACCGACATTCTCGGCCTCGAATTCGTGGCCCAGGTGCCGAAGGAGAATCCTCATTTCGTGTTCCTCAAATCCGGCGCCGATTATGTCATCCTCGGCCGCGACACCACTCGCGGGCGGTTTTCCGACATCATCCACCACGCTTTCATGGTCGACGGCGACGCCTACGATGCGACGGTGGCCGAGCTCAAAGCCAAGGGCGTGGACGTGTTCCGGGAGGACCAACGCGACGAAGGCGTGTTTACCGGCCGCAGCGCCTACTTCCACGATCCAGACAACAACGCGCTCGAAGTCATTCATCTCACCAATCGGGCGAAAGGCTAAGATGGTGCGCAGACTCGAGCTCACCCTCGCCTGTGGCGATTACGAGATCGTGCGCGCCTTGAAGGAAGGCATCGTACGCCCGGAAGGGATCGAGCTCACGGTGCTGACCGATATGGCTCCGTCACCGCGGCACTGGCGGTTCCTGCGCGGCCGCGAGTTCGATCTCGCCGAGGTGTCGGGCTCGGGTTACGTGGCCGCGCGGGATCAAGATCTTCCGTTCCGCGCGATTCCGGTTTTTCCTCACCGCCGCTTCCGTCATGGCTTCATCTTCATCAATACGTCGAAGGGCATCAGCAAGCCGACCGACCTGATCGGCCGCAAGGTCGGCACCAAGGGCTATCTGTTCACCGCTGGCCTGTGGATGCGCGGCATCCTCGAGCACGATTACGGTGTGCCGCACAAATCGATCGAGTGGCTCAGCGAGCTCGATGAGGACGTCGACTTCACGCCGCCGCCCGACCTCAAGATCACGCAGATCCCGCACGAGAAATCGCTCGAGGACATGCTAGTCGAGGGCGAAATCGACGCGCTGCTCTCGCCCGACTTGATCAGGCCGCTGACCTGCGGGGATAAGCGAGTGGGGCGGCTGTTTTCGAATTACAAGGCGGAGGAGATCGCCTTCTACGGCAGGACGGGAATTTTCCCGATCATGCACGTCGTCGGCATCAAGCAGGAGATCGTCGACCGGCATCCCTGGGTGGCGATCAACTTGTACAAGGCGTTCGACGAGTCCAAGTCACTTGCCATGAAGCGAATGGAGAATCCGCGCATCGTCCCGCTCGCCTGGTACCGCGAGGCGTGGGAGGAGCAGGAACGCATCCTCGGCAAGGATCCCTGGGAATACGGACTGACGGAACGCAACGTTAGGAATTTCGAGCGGCTCGTGACCTATTCGCACGACCAGGGCCTGATCAAGCGGCGACCCCCACTCGACGAGTTGTTCCTCAATGTCTCCGAAGGGCGCAAGCGCGACGAATTCAGGATTTAAGTGGCGAGCTATCGCCTGAACGCGCTTAAGGCTTCGTCGCGAGCGATAGATGCTTCCTCAGCATTTGCGGATACGAAACACCAGCACGTCCCCCTCGCGCGCGCTCGACTCGAGCCGATCGCCGGTCTGGTTGAGCAAGTTGGGGATGTCGATGGCCGTGAGCGGATCCGTGCATTCGGCGATGAGCATGTCGCCGGCTTTCAGCCCGGTCAAGGCTTTGCGTGCGCGCAGCGCCGGCAAGGGACATTTGAGTCCGCGCAAGTTGAGCGTCTTCTCGGCCACGGCGCCTCGTTTTCCGTGCTCGGCTCCCGGCCGACAGGTTTCGCGGGAGACGACAATGTGAATAACTATAATAATGGCACGAGCGATGATCGTGGAGCCCGATAGACGGCAACGGATCGCCCGGCTGACGCCGCTCGCCGACGTGCTTGCCCGGCTCGATGCGCTGGTCAGGCCGGTGGCGCCGCGCAGGGCCGAGCTCGCGGCTGCACTCGGGCAGACGCTGGCCGAGGACGTCATCATCCATGCCCCCGTCCCCGCGACGGCGCGCGCCCTACGCGATGGTTGGGCGGTGTCATCGGATCTCACCACCGATGCCAGCGCCTATGCCCCAGCGCCGCTGCGGTCGGTGGTGTGGGTTGACGTCGGCGAGCCCTTGCCCGGAGATGCCGACGCGGTCGCGCCGATCGATGCAGTAGTGATCCGCGACGGCGCAGCGCAGGCGCTCGCGCCGGTCGACCCCGGTGAAGGCGCATTGCCGACCGGCGCCGATGTCGCGCGCGGCACAACGTTGCTGCCGGCAGGCCGACGACTCGGCGGTATCGAGATCGCGCTGCTGGCCGCGGCGGGCGTCGCGGAGACGCGCGCCCGCGCGCCGCGGCTGCGTCTCGTGCACGCCTCGCCGGGCGATGCCGTCATCGATGGCGCGATCGCATGCATCGCCGATGCGATCGCCTCGCAAGGCGGCATTGCCGCCATTGCTGCACAGCATAGCCTGGCCGATGCATTAGCCGAGACAAGCGCGGACGCGGTCGTGGTCGTGGGCGGCACCGGCAGCGGCAAGAACGACACCACAGTGCACACGCTCGCCTCGATCGGTGACCTGCTGGTCCACGGGATCGCCCTGCTGCCCGGCGAGACCACGGCCTTTGGAACCGTCGGCACGCGACCGGTGTTGGCACTGCCGGGGCGGCTCGATGCGGCGCTGGCCGCTTGGCACATGTTGGGTCGGGTGATGCTTGCACGGTTAGCCGGCCGCCGGGATGCGCCGCCCACGCGGACGGCAAAGCTCACGCACAAAGTGTCCTCACCCGTGGGCCTTTCGGAACTGGTGCCGGTGCGGTGCGAGGGCCCTTGCGCCACTCCCATAGCCTCGGGCTATGTGCCGCTCGCCGCGCTCGCGCAAGCAAATGGATGGATTTTCATAAAACCCGACAGCGAAGGATATCCGGCGCAGAGCGAGGTCGTGATAAGACCTTGGCCATGACTGCCCGTTTCGAACCGAAATCGGCCGAGCACGATCACGCGTCCGATATCTTGGCCGCGATCCGCCGCGCTGCGCGCCAGGAACAATTCCTCGAAGTCGTGTCGGCCGAAGAGGCGCGCGCGCGCTTCACGCGCAACGTCGATCTGTCGCCGCTGCCTGGCGAGATGGTCGGCTTGTCGGCAGCGCTCGGCCGCGTGCTCGCCTGTGATGTCACCGCATCGATCGACGTGCCGCCGTTCGATCGTGCCAACGTCGATGGATTTGCGCTGCGCTCCGCCGATACGGTGGGTGCGAGCGATGCCGCGCCGCGCCGCTTTCGCCTCAACGGCGAAGTGATCGTGTGCGGGCACGCGCCGGCGCTCGAAGTGACGCGGGGCTGCGCGACGACGATCGCGACCGGCGGCGTGGTGCCGCGTGGAGCCGACGCTGTCGTCATGATCGAACACACTGATTTGGTCGAAGAGGGCGCAATGCTGGCGATCGATGTGCGCCGCGCGGTCGCGCCCGGTCAGTTCATTTCCTATGCCGGCTCCGACATTGCACGCGGCGAAGTGGTGCTGCGGCGGAAGACGAGCCTTTCGTCGCGCGAGATCGGAATGCTGGCGGCCTGCGGCCTCGCCGCGGTCGAGGTCGTGCGCAAGCCGACAGTGGCGGTGCTTTCAACCGGCGACGAGCTGGTGGCGCCGGGTGGAGCGCTCGCCCCGGGCAGGGTTTATGACAGCAACGGTGCGATCATCGCGGCCGCGATCGCGGAAGCAGGCGGGGAGCCGGTACCCTTCGGCGCATTTCCCGACGATGAGGCGGCGCTCGAGCGTGGCATGCGCGCGGCGCTCGCGGCTTGCGATATGGCCGTGCTCTCCGGCGGCACGTCGAAGGGTGCGGGCGATCTCTCCCAGCGCATCGTCTCGAAACTGGGCGACATTCTCGTCCATGGCGTCGCGCTCAAGCCGGGAAAGCCGCTCTGCCTCGCCGTCATCGGTGGCAAGCCCGTCGCTGTGCTGCCGGGCTTTCCCACCTCCGCGATCTTCACCTTTCACGCTTTCGTCGCGCCGGTGATCCATGCCCGCGCCGGTCTTACGCCCGAAGCCGCGCGCAGCATCGAGGCCGATGTTCCCGTGCGCATTGCCTCCGAGCTCGGCCGCAAGGAGTTCGTCCTGGTGGCGCTGGTCGCCGGCGGGGATCGGCCGGTCGCATTCCCGATCGGCAAGGGCTCGGGTGCGGTCACGAGCTTCTCCCAGGCCGACGGCTTTCTGGAGATCGATGCACTCGCGGAGGCACTCGATGTGGGCACGCGCTCGCGCGTGAGCCTGATCGGCCAAAAGACCGCGATGCCCGATCTCGTGGTCATGGGCAGCCACTGCATCGCGCTCGATGTCGTGCTCGGCGCGCTTGCAGAGCGCGGGATGGCCGCGCGCACCATCGCGGTCGGCAGCATGGGCGGGGTCGCCGCCGCCGAGCGTGGCGAATGCGATCTTGCGCCCGTGCATCTCGTCGATGCCGCAAGCGGGGTCTACAACGCCCACCTGCTGCGTCCAGGTCTGGCACTGGTGAAGGGCTGGCAGCGGATGCAGGGCTTCGTCCACCGCCGCGACGACACCCGCTTTGCCGGACACAGCGCGGCCGATGCGCTGAGAGTCGCGCTCGGCGATCCGCGTTGCTTGATGGTCAACCGCAATGCCGGCGCCGGAACGCGCGTGCTCATCGACCGGTTGCTCAACGGCGCGCGGCCCGCGGGCTACAGCAACCAGCCGCGGTCGCACAACGCCGTTGCCGCCGCAGTGGCGCAGCGCCGCGCGGACTGGGGCATTGCCATCGAGTCGGTTGCCCGTCTCTATGGCCTCGGCTTCCTGCCCGTCGCGCCCGAGGACTACGACTTTCTGCTGGTCGAAAGCCGTCGCGAGCGCCCTGCGGTGGCGGCCTTTCTCGCCGCGCTGCGCGACGAGGAAGTGCGCGAGAAAATCCGCGCGCTCGGCATGCGCCCTGCGGGTGCCTAATTTTTCCCCGAGATTCGCGATGATGTTCCGCGTCCTCGCCGTCTGCACGCTGCTCCTGTCGATCGTCCCCCATATCGCGCAAGCGCAGTTGCGCGGCCACGGTGGGCCAGTGCGCGCGCTCGCGATTTCGCCCGACGGCACGCAAGCGGTCTCCGGCAGCTTCGACACTTCGGCGATCCGCTGGTCGCTGCCGAAGAACGCGGCCGAGCAGGTGCTGCGGTTCCACGACGGTGCGGTCAACGCGGTGGCCTTTCTCGCCGATGGTCGGATTGCCACCAGCGGCGAGGACGCCCGCATCGCGATCTGGACGCCAGGCGCGGCGCAGCCGTCGACGGTGCTTGCAGGCCACAAAGCGCCGGTGGTCGCGCTGTCGGCGTCGCCCGATGGAACCACGCTCGCCTCGGCATCCTGGGATCATACCGCGCGGCTGTGGCCGCTCGCCGGCGGCGCGCCCCGTGTGATCGAGGGTCATGCGCAGAACGTCAATGGAGTTGCGTTCGCGCCCGACGGCCGGGCGCTCGTCACCGCCGGCTACGATGCGACGCTGCGCATTTCACCGCTTGGCGGCGGTGCGCCCGTCATCACCAGCCTGCCGACACCCCTCAACACGGTCGCGGTCGCGCCCGACGGCGAGATCGTCACCGCCGGCGCCGACGGCAAGGTCTATGTCCTCACGGCCGCGGGCGAGCTCATCGGTGAGATCGAGGCGGCGCAAGCGCCCATCATCGCGGTGGCCTTGTCGCGCGACGGCGACCTCATCGCCGCCGCCGGCATCCGCGGCTCGGTTGCCATCGTCGACCGGCGTGCGCGCAAGCTCGAACGCACCTTGGTCGGACCGGGACTTCCGGTCTGGTCCGCCGCCTTCTTCCCCGACGGCCACACGCTCCTCACCGGCGGCAGCGACCGGATGATCCGCCGCTGGGACGCGGTAACCGGCGAGCCGATCGGCAACGTGGTCGTGGGCGCGCCCGAGGACCCGCTCGCCGCCTTCGCGGGCGATCCGGGCGCCGAGGTGTTTCGCGCCTGCGTCGCGTGTCACACGTTGAATCCCAATGACGGCGTTCGCGCCGGCCCCACGCTCGCCGGCATTTTCGGACGAAGGATCGCGACGCTCCCGGGCTACAACTTTTCCGACGCGCTCAAGAAGCTCGATATCGTGTGGACGCCGGAAACCGTCTCGAAACTATTCGACATCGGACCGGCGGCCTATACGCCCGGCACCAAGATGCCCGAGCAGCGGATCGGCTCGGCCGAGGACCGCACCGCCTTGGTGAAGTTTTTGGAGAGGACGACCAAGACGCCGTGAGAACGGCCATATGGGCGTTCATTTCGTTGCGCGGACCAATTCGAGAACGGCATCGGCAAACGCGTTGGGTGCTTCCTGCGGCAGATTGTGGCCGACACTCGGGATCACTCGACGCTGATAGGGTCCGCTAAAGAAGGCGGCGTGCTTCAGGGAGCTTTCCGACGGCGAGAGGCCGCTGCTGTCGCCATGCAGCACGATGGTCGGTACCGAAATACGCGGCTTGGCGGCCAACGCCCGCTCGATCGCTTCCAGGCTCGGATCGCCGCCGGCATAGCCGAAACGGTGACGGTAGGAGTGGATCACGACATCGACAAAGTCTGGATTGTCGAATGAGGCAGCGGTGCGGTCGTAAGTCGCGTCGTCGAATCGCCAATTCGGTGACCACAATTGCCAGATGAATCGACAAAATTCGTGCCGGTTGGCCTCAAGTCCCGCGCGGCCCCGTTCGGTGTGAAAGTAGTATTGATACCAAAGCCGGTACTCCTGCTCCGCTGACGCCGGCTTGGCCGACCCGGCGATGTCCTGGATGTTGTAGCCGTTGGCCGAGATTAGGCCCAGTACGCGCTCCGGCCAGAGCGCCGCGACGATGCACGCGGCCCGCCCGCCCCAGTCGTAGCCGGCGAGCACGGCGCGCTCGAGCGCGAGCGCGTCGATGAGCTCCTTGAGGTCGTTGCCCAGCGCCGCCTGCTGGCCCGAGCGTAGCGTGTCGGACGCGAGAAAGCGGGTCGCCCCGTAGCCCCGCAGATAGGGCACGAGCACCCGGCATCCGGCGTCAACGAGGCGCGGCACCACTTCGTCGTAGGTGCGCGGGTCGTAAGGAAATCCGTGCATGAGCAGGACCGCAACGCCAGCTGCCGGTCCGCTTTCCTCGTAGGCAATCTCCAGCACGCTCGTGCGGATGCGTTTGAGCACGGGTGGCCGGTCCATGGTTTGTCGCTCAGGTCTCGGGCTTGCCGGCGCGCTCCTGCTCCTCGCGCTCGCGCAGGTGATCTTCGGTCGTGCGCGCCTTGGGTCGTGGCGGGGCGGCGTAGGGATCGAACTCCTGCTCGGTGATCGCTATGACCCGGCAGTCCTCGCACATCTTGATCACGTCGAGGCGTTGCGCGGAATTCTGGAACATCCAGTGCTTGC
>JAFAHL010000079.1 GCA_019237215.1 Hyphomicrobiales bacterium
GGCATCAGGCGGCCTCTTCGCCCGCCTCCCGCTTCGGCGCCAGCAGGGTCACCGACCCGCCCGCCTTTTCCACCGCCGCCACCGCCGATCTGGACGCGCCCCAGACCGAGAAGGCGACCTTGGCCTTGATTTCGCCGGACCCGAGCAGCCGCACGCCGTCTTTGGCCTTTCTCAGCACGCCCGCCTGCACCAAAGCCGCGGCATCCACGGTCACAGCCGCATCGAGCTTGCCGGCATCGATCGCCGCCTGAACCTTGCCGAGATTGACTTCGTTGAGCTTGCGCGCGAACGACGTATTGCGAAAGCCGCGCTTCGGCAGCCGCCGATGGAGCGGCATCTGGCCGCCTTCAAAGCCTTTGATCCGCACACCGGCGCGCGCGGTCTGGCCTTTGCCGCCGCGGCCGCCGGTCTTGCCCATCCCGGAGCCGATGCCGCGGCCGATGCGGGCACGTTTCTTGCGCGCGCCCGCACGATCGGCGAGTTCGTTGAGCTTCATCGGCGCTCTCCCTGCGCGTCCACCACGCGGACTAGATGCTTCACCTTGGCGATCATGCCCCGCGTCTGCGGCGTATCCGGCAATTCCACGACGCGGCCGATGCGATTGAGGCCGAGCCCGATCAGCGTCTCGCGTTGGGTATGATGACGGCGAATGGCGCTGCCGGTCTGTTCGACCTTGATGACTTTGTCGCTCTTGCTCATATCCGGCCTCTCGGCGCCTGTGATGGGCTTTTAGTCTGCGGCCTGCTCGCCCTCGCCGACGTCGCGTCGGCGCGCCTGCAGCGTTGACACCTTGATATTGCGGCGTGCGGCGACGGTACGCGGGGAGTCCTGGCGCTTGAGCGCATCGAACGTCGCGCGCACCATATTGTAGGGATTGGATGAGCCGAGCGATTTCGCCACTACGTCCTGCATGCCCAAGGTCTCGAACACGGCGCGCATCGGACCGCCGGCGATGATGCCTGTGCCGGGCGGCGCCGCCCGCAGGAACACGCGGCCCGCGCCGTGGCGGCCGGCCACGTCGTGATGCAGCGTTCGCCCTTCGCGCAGCGGCACCCGAATGAGACCGCGCTTGGCGGCGTCGGTTGCCTTGCGGATTGCCTCCGGGACCTCGCGCGCCTTGCCGTGGCCGAAGCCGACCCGCCCCTTCTCGTCGCCGACGACCACCAGCGCGGCAAAGCCGAAGCGGCGGCCGCCCTTCACCACCTTGGCCACGCGGTTGATGTGGACAAGCTTGTCGGTGAATTCGTTGTCGCGCTCTTCCCGATCGCGGCGATCGCGTGGTTCACGTGCCATGATTTTGTTCCAACTCGTTCTCGTCTGCAGTTATAGCCTGGGGACGGGGCAGGCACGCCCGACGACGCATCATCTCTCGGTTCACGATCATCGGTTGCGCTCGCTTGTCCGCCATCAAAAATTGAGTCCGCCCTCGCGGGCCGCGTCCGCCAGCGCCTTGACGCGGCCGTGAAAGAGATAGCCGCCGCGATCGAAGACGACCTCCTTGATGCCCTTGGCCGAGGCGCGCTCGGCGAGCCGTTTTCCGACCGCCTTTGCCGCCTCGATATTGGCGCCGGTCTTGAGGCTTTCGCGCATGTCCTTCTCCAGCGAGGAGGCGGATGCGACGGTTCGGCCGTTCGCATCGTCTATCACCTGCGCATAGATGTGTTTCGAGGAGCGGAAGACCGAAAGCCGCGCGCGCTGGCCGCCGGCGCGGCGGACGTTTCGCCGCACTTTCGCCGTTCGCCGCAAGGTCCGATCAGTGACGCTCGCCATCGTGCGCTCCCATCATTTCTTTTTGCCTTCCTTGCGGAAGATGTATTCGCCCGCGTACTTGACGCCCTTGCCCTTGTAGGGTTCGGGCTTGCGGAAAGCGCGGATTTCGGCGGCGACGTGGCCGACCTTCTGCTGGTCGATACCGGTGACGACGACCTCGGTCGCCTTGGGCACCGCAATGGTGATGCCCTCCGGGATCGGGTAAACGATATCGTGGCTGTAGCCGAGCTGGACCTGAAGGTTCTTGCCCTGCAGGGCGGCGCGATAGCCGACGCCGCTGATCTCGAGCCGACGCTCGAAGCCCTTGGTAACGCCCGTCATCGCATTGGCGAGCAGCGACCGGTAGGTCCCCCACATGGCGCGCGCGCGCTTGGTGTCGGCGCGCGGATCGATCTTGACCTCGCTGCCTTCGACCTTGGCCGCCACATCGCTGTGCAGCGCGACCGCAAGCGCGCCCTTGGGGCCCTTCACCTTGACCACCTGACCTTCCACGCTGGCGGTGACGCCGGAGGGAATCGCAACAGGTTTTTTTCCGACACGAGACATGGCTGCTGGTCCGTTGGGGTTCTGCTAGAACGATCGCTCGGCGGTCATGCACGGTCGCGGATTGCACCGCGACTCGGGTTCCTTCGTTTCATATCAAAAGACGGTGCAGAGAATTTCTCCGCCCACATTGTTGTCGCGCGCGTCGTGATCGGCCATCACACCCTTGGGCGTCGACAGGATCGCAACCCCCAATCCGTTGTTCACACGCGGAAGCGCCCTGACCGAGGCATAGACCCGCCGCCCCGGCTTGGATACCCGCGAAATCTCGCGGATCACCGGCTCGCCGTCCGAGTATTTCAGCTCGATCTCGAGTTCTTTGCGCCCGTTCGAGTGCTCGACCGCCGCGTAGCCGCGGATGAAGCCTTCGGTCTTGAGCACATCCAGCACGCTCACGCGCAACCTGGATGCCGGCGTCGACACCTTCGACTTGTTGCGCATTTGCGCGTTGTGAATGCGGGCAATCATGTCGCCGAGCGGATCGTTCATACCCATCGCCCCGCCCTCCTTACCAGCTCGACTTGACCAAGCCCGGGATCAGCCCCTTGGAGCCGAGATCCCGAAGCGCGATGCGCGACAGCCGGTGCTTGCGGTAGTAGCCGCGCGGCCGACCGGACACCTCGCAACGATTGCGAATGCGGGTCGCGGAAGAGTTGCGCGGCAGCTCCGCGAGCTTGAGGGTTGCCGCGAATCGCTCCTCCATCGGCTTGGTCTTGTCGCGAGCAATGGCCCTGAGCCGCGCGCGCCGGCCGGAATACTTCTTGCTCAGCTTGCGCCGCCTATTGTTCTTCTCGATCGAACTCTTCTTTGCCATCAATGTCTCCTGGCTGTCCGGCGCTGCGCATGAGCTCACTGCCGGAACGGGAAGTTGAACGCGCTCAGCAGCGCTCGCGCCTCGTTGTCGGTTTTCGCGCTGGTGCACACGGTAATGTCCATCCCCCAGACGTCGGCGACCTTGTCGTAGTCGATCTCGGGAAAGATGATGTGCTCTTTGATGCCGATCGTGTAGTTGCCCCCGCCGTCGAAGCTCTTCGGCGACAAGCCGCGAAAATCGCGCACGCGCGGCAGCGCGATATTGATCAGCCGATCGACGAACTCGTACATGCGCGCTTTGCGCAGCGTCACCTTGCAGCCGATCGGCTGACCGTCGCGCACCTTGAAGGTGGCGATCGACTTTCTGGCCTTGGTGATCACCGCCTTCTGGCCCGCGATCAGGCCGAGATCATTGGCGGCGGCTTCGACCTTCCTGCGGTCGTTGACCCCTTCGCCGATGCCCATGTTGATCACGACCTTCTCGATCACCGGCACCTGCAGGCGGCTTTTGTAGCCGAGCTCATCAAAGAGCTTCTTGCGCACGACGTCCTCGAAATAGGTCTTGAGCCGCGGCGTGACGCGCTCCTCCCGTCGCCTCGGCTTCGGCGGCGGCGCTTCGCCCTTGGCGGCCTTGTCGCCCTTCTCGGGCTTGGGACCCTTTTGCGCCTGCTGCGCCTTGTCGCCCTTCTCGGGCCGCGGAGCTTGGTCCGATTTCTGCGGCTGCTTCTCGGCCTTGGGCTTGGTTTCGGTGTCAGCCATCGATCTCAACTCCCGAACGCTTGGCCACCCGCACCTTGCGTCGATTGTCGCCCTCGCCCACGAACTTGAAGCCGATGCGTGTCGGCTTGCCGTCCTTGGGGTCGGCGAGCGCGAGATTGGACAGATGCACGGCGGCCTCCTTGGAGATGATGCCGCCCTCCTGCTGCGCGCTCTGCTTCTGGTGCCGCTTGACCAGATTGACGCCGCGCACCAGGGCGCGGCCCTCCTCGGTGCGCACCTCGACTACTTCGCCGCTGCGGCCCTTGTCGCGGCCCGTGAGCACGATCACCTTGTCGCCCTTGCGGATTTTCGCCGCCATCACAGCACCTCCGGCGCGAGCGAGATGATCTTCATGTGGTTCTTGGCGCGAAGCTCGCGCGGAACCGGCCCGAAGATGCGCGTGCCGACCGGCTCCATCTGCGGATTTATCAGCACTGCCGCATTGCGATCGAAGCGGATGATCGAACCGTCGGGGCGCTTGATGTCCTTCGAGATCCGCACCACCACCGCCTTCATCACCTCGCCTTTTTTCACGCGTCCGCGCGGGATCGCCTCTTTCACCGACACCACGATGACGTCGCCGATGGTGGCGTATTTGCGCTTCGAACCGCCGAGCACCTTGATGCACATGACGCGCCGCGCGCCGGAATTATCCGCCACGTCGAGGTTGGTCTGCATCTGAATCATGACGCCACCCTCGTCCTCTCGATTTCCGCGCGCACTGCGCTCACACGACCTTCTTCTTCTCGCCCCGAATCACTTCCCACCGCTTGAGCTTGGACAGCGGCCGGCGCTCTTCGATCCAGACGATGTCGTCCACCTCATACTGGTTGGTCTCGTCGTGGGCGTAGTATTTTTTCGCGCTCCGCACCGTCTTCTTCATCTCCGGATGGGTGAAGCGGCGCTCGACACGCACCACCACGGTCTTGTCCTGCTTGTCGCTCACCACGACGCCCTGGAGCACGCGCTTCGGCATCTCTGACTACTCCGGCTTGGCTTTCGAGCGCGCGGCGCGCTTCGGTTTGGCTGCTGGCTCCTTCGTCCGCGGCGCGGCGGTCGCGGCCGGCGCCGCCCGGCCGGAACGCTTCTGTGCCGCAATCGTCTTGATGCGCGCGATGTCACGGCGAACCTGTCGAACCCGCGCAGTGTTCTCGAGCTGCCCCGTCGCCCGTTGAAAGCGCAGGTTGAACCGCTCCTTCTTGAGTTTGAGGGCCTCGTCGTCGAGCTGGTCGACGGTCATGGCCCGAAGGTCATCCGGCTTCATGACGATGCTACTCCGCGATGCGCTCGATAAAGCGCGTCTTGATCGGCAGCTTGGCGGCGGCGAGTCCAAGCGCCTCGCGCGCCATCTCCACCGACACGCCGTCGACCTCGAACAGGATGCGCCCCGGTTTGATGCGGGTGACCCAGAATTCCGGCGTCCCCTTGCCCGAACCCATGCGCACTTCGAGCGGCTTCTTCGACACCGGCACGTCCGGATAGATGCGAATCCAAACCCGGCCCGCGCGTTTCATGTGGCGGGTGAGCGCGCGGCGCGCGGCCTCGATCTGGCGCGCGGTGACCCGCTCCGGCTCCAACGCCTTGAGGCCGAATTGACCGAACGCCAGGTCGACGCCCGAGGTCGCAATCCCCTTGATGCGGCCTTTGTGCGCCTTGCGGAACTTGGTGCGCATCGGTTGCAGCATGGCTGTTCGCCTCTCTCAGTCCCTTGCCAGAAGCGCTCACGACGCGTCGCGACGCGGACGCCCGACCTCGCCTTCCGCCATCTTCTTGTCCTGCGCCATGGGATCGTGTTCCATGATCTCTCCCTTGAAGATCCAGACCTTCACGCCGCAGGTGCCGTAGGTGGTAAAAGCCGTGGCGACACCGTAGTCGACATCCGCGCGCAGCGTATGCAGCGGCACGCGGCCCTCGCGATACCATTCCATGCGCGCGATCTCCGCGCCGCCGAGCCGACCCGAGCAATTGATGCGGATGCCGCCGGCGCCGAGCCGCATCGCCGACTGCACGGCGCGCTTCATGGCGCGGCGGAAGGCCACGCGGCGCTCGAGCTGTTGCGCGATCGATTCGGCGACGAGCTGGGCATCGAGCTCCGGCTTGCGGATCTCGACGATGTTGATCACGACGTCGGATTTCGTGAGCTTGGTGACCTTCTTGCGCAGCTTCTCGATGTCGGCGCCCTTCTTGCCGATGACGACGCCCGGACGCGCGGATTGAACAGTCACGCGGCACTTCTTGTGCGGCCGCTCGATCATGATTTTCGATACCGCCGCCTGCTTGAGATCCTTCATCAGCTCCTCGCGGATCTTCATGTCCTCGTGCAGCAGCTGGCCGTACTCGTTCTTGCCGGAGTACCAGCGCGAATCCCAGGTGCGGTTGATGCCGAGCCGCAAGCCGACTGGATTGACCTTTTGACCCATTGGTTCCCTCTTACGAAGCTGCGGCCTCGACCTCGCGTACGACGATGGTCAGGTTCGCGAATGGCTTGAGAATGCGGCCGATGCGGCCGCGACCTCGCGGGTGAAAACGCTTGATCACGATCGCCCTGCCGACATGCGCCTCGGCAACGACGAGATCGTCGACGTCGAGGTCGTGATTGTTTTCGGCGTTGGCAATCGCCGATTCCAGGCACTTGCGCACGTCGCGGGCGATGCGCTTGCGCGAAAATTCGAGATCGGCCAACGCGGTCGCTACCTTCTTGCCGCGGATGAGTTGCGCGACGAGATTGAGCTTCTGCGGGCTCACCCGCAGCATGCGGGCGACCGCTTTCGCCTCGGTCTCGGCCAGCGCGCGCGCGCGTGTCTTCTTGCCCATGTTCGCCCTCAGCCTTGCGAGCTACCGCCGGGTCCCGACGCAGCCGGTGCGGCCGCCGCGGGTGCGGCGGCGGCGCCCGGAGCCGCGGGGCCCGTCGCGCGTTTTGCTTTGCGGTCCGACGAATGGCCATAGAACATCCGCGTCGGCGCGAATTCCCCGAACTTGTGTCCGACCATCTCCTCGGTCACCAGCACCGGGATGTGCTTCTGCCCGTTGTAGACGCCGAAGGTCAGCCCAACGAACTGCGGCAGGATGGTCGAGCGCCGACTCCAGATCCTGATCATCTCGTGACGGCCCGACGAGCGGGACGCCTCCGCCTTCTTGAGCAGATAGCCGTCGACGAACGGACCCTTCCAAATCGAACGCGCCATGATGCCGTCCTCGCCTACTTCTTCCGCGTGTGGCGGTTCGCGATGATGAATTTGGTGGTGGATTTGTTTCTGCGGGTCTTCTTGCCCTTAGTGTTAAAACCCCACGGCGTCACCGGGTGCCGTCCGCCGCGGGTACGGCCGCCGAGCGGATGGTCGACCGGATTCATCGCCTCGCCGCGAACGTGGCCGCGCCAGCCCATCCAGCGCGTGCGGCCGGCCTTGCCGATTGAAACGTTCATGTTGTCGGGATTCGAAACTGCGCCGATCGTCGCCATGCAGTGGCCATGCACCAGGCGCTGCTCGGAGGAGTTGAGGCGCAAGATGACGTATTCGCCGTCGCGGCCCACGATCTGCGCGTAGGTGCCAGCCGAGCGGGCGATCTGCCCGCCCTTGCCGATCTTGATCTCGACGTTGTGCACGATGGTGCCGATCGGGATGCTGCCGACCGGCATCGCGTTGCCCGGCTTCACGTCCACGTGCTGGCCGGAAACGACCGTATCGCCTTGCGCGAGCCGCTGCGGCGCGAGGATGTAGGCGAGCTCGCCGTCTTCGTACCTGATCAGCGCGATGAAGCCGGTGCGGTTGGGGTCGTATTCGATGCGCTCGACCTTGGCCGGCACGTCGAATTTACGGCGCTTGAAGTCGATCTTGCGATAGGCCTTCTTGTGGCCACCCCCCCGGTAGCGCATGGTCGTGCGGCCGAGATTGTTGCGTCCGCCCGTCGACTTCTGGCCCTCGGTCAGCGTCTTTACGGGTTTGCCGCGGTAGAGGCCGGAGCGGTCGACCAGCACCAGCTGGCGCTGGCTCGCCGTGACCGGATTGTAGGACTTGAGTGCCATTGCCTCCCTCCTTACAGGCCCGTCGTCACGTCGATCTTATGCCCCTCTTCGAGGGTCACGATCGCGCGTTTGACTTCCGACTGCTCGCCGATCGTCCCTTTGAAGGCCTTGATCTTGCCCTTGCGGAGGTGGGTGTTGACGCTCTTGACCTTGACGTCGAACAGTTTCTCGACCGCCTCCTTGATCTGCGGCTTGGTCGCACGCCTGGCGACCTTGAACATCACCTGGTTGCGCTCCGAGGCGAGCGTCGCTTTCTCGGTGATGACCGGCGAGATGATCACATCGTAATAGCGCGGATCGGTCGTGCTCATTTGAAACGCGCCTCCAATGCTTCCAGCGCCGACTTGGTCAGCACCAATGTCGGCCGCCGCAGGATGTCGTAGACGTTGATGCCCTGCACGGGGAGCACGTCGATGTTCGGGATGTTGCGGGCGGCCAGGGCGAAATTGGCTTCGAGCTCGGCGCCGTCGATGATGAGCGCGCTCGTGAGTCCGAGCTTGGCGAAGTTCTTTTGCAGTGCGCCGGTCTTGCCATTCTTCACGGTCGCCTTCTCGAGCACGATGATGCCGCCGTCCTTGGCCTTGGCGGACAAGGCATGCTTGAGAGCAAGCGCGCGCACCTTCTTCGGCAGACCGATCGCGTGGCTGCGCGGCGTGGGTCCGAACGAGCGGCCGCCGCCGCGGAAGAGATTGACCCGCGCAGAGCCGTGGCGGGCGGAGCCGGTGCCCTTCTGCCGGTACATTTTCTTGCCGGTACGATGGATCTCGCCGCGGTTCTTGACGTCGTGCGTGCCGCGCTGACGCTTGGCGAGCTGCCACCGCACGCAGCGATGGAGGATGTCTGCCCGCGGCTCGAGGCCGAAGATCGCGTCCGGCAGTTCGACCGAACCCGCCGCCTTGCCGTCGAGCGACACGACCTTGAGTTCCATGTTACGCGCCCTCCTTGTCGGCGTCGGCAACCTTGCCTTCGTCGCCGGGCGTTGCCTCGGCTTTGCCGGCGGCGGCCGCCTCCGGCAGGCGGAACTTGCCGGGCTTGGGGGCATCCTTCGGCAGCTTCTTCTTCACCGCGTCGCGTAGCGTGATCCAGCCGCCCTTGGCGCCGGGCACCGCGCCTTCGACCAAGATGAGCCCGCGCTCGACGTCGGTCTGCACCACCTTGAGATTGAGCGTGGTGACGCGCTCGACGCCCATGTGACCCGGCATTTTCTTGTTCTTGAAAGTCTTGCCGGGATCCTGGCGGCCGCCGGTGGAACCGATCGAACGGTGCGAGATCGAAACGCCGTGCGAGGCGCGCAGCCCGGCAAAGTTCCAGCGCTTCATCCCACCCGCGAAGCCCTTGCCGATCGAGGTCCCGGTCACGTCCACGAATTGCCCGACGACGAAGTGATCGGCGGTAATCTCGGCACCGACCGGGATGAGCTCGCCCTCCTCCACGCGGAACTCGGCGAGCTTGCGCTTGGGCTCGACCTTGGCGACGGCGAAATGGCCGCGCTCCGCCTTGGTCAGATTCTTGGGCCGGCGGGAGCCTGAGCCCAGTTGCAGCGCCACGTAGCCGTTCTTGTCCTTCGTGCGGTGGGCGACGACCTGGCAATTGGCGAGGCGCAGCACCGTGACCGGCACGTGCTCGCCAGCGTCCGTAAAGACCCGCGTCATCCCGACCTTCTGTGCGATCACCCCGGAACGCATGGTTGTTGTCCTATCTCTCGCGCGCGGCTCAGAGCTTGATCTCGACGTCGACGCCGGCGGCAAGATCGAGCTTCATCAGCGCGTCCACCGTCTGCGGCGTCGGATCGACGATGTCGAGCAGCCGCTTGTGCGTGCGCATCTCGAACTGCTCACGGCTCTTCTTGTCGATGTGCGGCGAACGGTTGACCGTGAACTTCTCGATCCTCGTCGGCAGCGGGATCGGGCCGCGCACCTGCGCGCCGGTGCGCTTGGCGGTCGCCACGATCTCGCGCGTCGACGCATCGAGGATGCGGTGATCGAACGCCTTGAGCCGGATCCGTATATTCTGGCCGTTCATGGTTTCTCCGATGGCAGCGAGTTGCGAACGTCAGAGACAGGGGACGAACGCGCCATCCCGCTCCCGGTATCTGTCCGTCCCGCGTCGCCGGTCCTCCGTCGCCTGTTACTCGGTTATGCTGACCACCACGCCGGCGCCCACGGTCTTGCCGCCCTCGCGGATCGCAAACCGCTGCTTCTCCTCCATCGCGATCGGCGTGATCAGCTCAACGTCCATGGTCGCGTTGTCGCCCGGCATGATCATCTCCGTGCCCGCAGGCAGCGTGCATTGCCCGGTCACATCCGTGGTGCGGAAGTAAAACTGCGGACGGTAATTGTTGAAGAACGGCGTGTGCCGGCCACCCTCCTCCTTGGTCAGGATATACGCCTCCGCCTTGAACTTCTTGTGCGGCTTCACCGACCCCGGCTTGCACAGAACCTGCCCGCGCTCGACCGCATCCTTGTCGATCCCGCGCAGCAGACATCCCACATTGTCGCCCGCCACACCCTCGTCCAAAAGCTTGCGGAACATCTCAACCCCCGTCACCACAGACTTCTGCGTGTCCCGCAGCCCCACGATCTCCACTTCCTCCCCAACCTTGATCTTGCCGCGCTCGATGCGACCGGTCACAACCGTGCCGCGCCCGGAGATCGAGAACACGTCCTCGATCGGCATCAAAAACGGCTGGTCGATCGGACGCTCAGGCAGCGGCACAAACGTGTCCAGCGCCTCGTAAAGCTTCAGGATCGCCTCGTCGGCGAACTCGCCTTTCTCCCCGTTGAGCGCCTTGATCGCCGAGCCGCGGATCACCGGCGCCTTGTCGCCGGGGAACTGGTACTTGGTGAGCAACTCGCGCACCTC
>JAFAHL010000124.1 GCA_019237215.1 Hyphomicrobiales bacterium
AACGGAGAAAGCGTCGTCCGGGCGCAAGCCTGCCATACACAGACAAGGCCTTTCTGCCTTACGCGACGGCTTTAGGCCAACTCCCTGCATGAAATGCGAGCTTTTCTGTTCTGCAACGTCATGGGTGGCGGATTTGTTAAGCCCGACCCCCGACTGAGTGCCGGCTGTAGGCGAATGGTGCAGATCGAATCCACGCTGACGTGCCCGCGCTGCGGCCACCGATCGACCGAGCAGATGCCGACCGATGCCTGCCGGTTCTACTACGCGTGCAAGGGCTGCGGCGAGACGCTCAAGCCGCTGCCGGGCGACTGCTGCGTGTTCTGCTCCTACGGCACGGTGCCGTGCCCGCCGGTGCAGGCAAGCCAGCGCCGCGATCAGTGCCGGTGATCGTGATGCATGTCGGGCACGTGCGGGTGTGAGTGCGTCAATGCGTCGTGCTCGTGCGCATGGGCGTGGGGCTCGCCCGGCGGATCCTGGGGGCCGTGGCTGTGGCGGTGATGCTCGTCGTGACGGTGAGCATGGGCATGCACCATGCGGCGATGGGTGTGCGCGTGCGCGTGCCGCTCGGTGAGGTGCAGCCAAACGCCGACGGCCATCAGCGTTCCGGCGGCGACGAGCTGCACCGTCAGCGGTTGCTGGAGCGCGATCACGGCGGTCGCCGCGCCGATGAAGGGGGCGGTCGAGAAATATGCGCCGGTGCGCGCCGTACCGAGGTGGCGCAGCGCGACTACGAACAGCGCGAGGCTCACGCCATAGCAAACGAAGCCGACGAGCCCGCCCACGAGCATTGCGAGCTCCCGGGGAAGCGAACCTCCTGCCCACAAGCCCAACAGCAGATTGACGGGGCCCGCGATCAATCCTTTCCACTGCGCGATCTGCAGGGGATCGGCGAGCGAGACCTTGCGGGTGAGGTTGTTGTCGATGCCCCAAGCGACGCAGGCGCCGATGATGGCGAGCGGGCCGGCGAAGCTTTCGATCGTCGGCGTTCCCGACCACGACACCGTGGCCGCGCCGGCGACGAGACAAGCCATGCCGAGCGCGATGCGCCGGTCAAAGTTCTCGTGAAAGACGAACCAGGCGAGCAGCGCCGTGGCCGCGCCCTCCATCGTCAGCAGCAAAGACGCGGTGGCGGCCGCCGTGCGCGCGAGCCCGAGCATCAGCAACACCGGGCCGGCGATCCCGCCCAAGGCGATGGCGCCGGCGAGCCAGCCATAATCTTGGCGCGCGAGCGGCTGCTGCCGCGCGGCGGGCGCGTTGAGAGCTAGTGCCGCCAGGGCGCGCAGCAGCGCGATGCCGATGCCCGCGCCGCAGTAGAACAGGCCGGCCAGAATCACGGGGTGCACGACCCCGAGCAGCGCCTTGGCCGCAGGCGTGGAGACGCCGAACAAGGCGGCCGATGCGAGCGCGGCAAGGACGGCGGCGCGATTCATGCTTTCGATCGATGCATGTGTTCACGACATCCGCTTAAAACTCATCGCGCCTCCAGCGATGATCGGCTCTCGGAATCGAGCCGCACCTCGGCCTGCCAGCTCGCGGCGGTTACGGCTGGCTCGAGACTGAGCCGCCCGACGATCTTCTCGACGTCGGCGTCGACACGATGAGGTGCTGTCAGATGCGCGGTTACGCAGACGCGTTCGCCTCCGTTGAGGTCGTTGCTGTCGAGCCCACGTAGCGCCAATCCACTGCCGACGAGCCCTTGCAAGAGGAGCGCGCGAACTTGGGCTTCGTTTGGCGCACGGCACGTCAGCGACACCGCATATCCAATCTCGAGCTCGGTCGACACCAGCGGCTGTCGATTGATGAAGTTGACGACGGGCCGCAAGAGCAGGTTGACGAACACGACGAATCCGGTCGCCAGCGCGGCATAGGCGAGATATCCCGCGCCGGCGAGGACGCCGATCGCCGCCGAACACCACAGCGTGGCCGCCGTATTGAGCCCGCGTACGCTCATGCCCTCGCGGAAGATCAATCCGGCGCCGAGGAACCCGATCCCCGATACCACTTGTGCCGCGACCCGGGTCGGACTTGCCTCGCCCGGAACCAGCGCGGCAAACACGACGAAGCTGGCCGCGCCCAAGGCGACCAGGGTGTTCGTGCGCAATCCGGCAAGGCGGTTACGCCATTGCCGCTCAAAGCCGATGGCGGCACTGAGGCCAAAGGCGACCGCGAGATTGATCGCTGCCTGTTCGATGGACATCGTCATCGCCGATCACTCCAGCTTGGGTACCTGCGACCACGGACCGACCGGTGTCCGAACAGCGCCGTTCGCGCCGATCGCTCCACGATTCGGACCATCACCAGAGCCGTGCGCAGAGCGATGGCAGGAATTCTATGCCGTTCGTAAAGCCCGATGCTGCCGCGTAGTATCCAGGACGCGAACCCAAACATAGCACGTGCCACCCAACCGCGCGCCGCGTCGAAGGCGGACCTGACCGATTCGATCCTCGCCATGGTGCGCCTGCGCGTGTTGATCCTTGCCTTCGGTGCGGCCATCGCGGTTACAGCCATTTTCCGAACCTGCGGATGTAGATCGTCTTGATGACTTG
>JAFAHL010000280.1 GCA_019237215.1 Hyphomicrobiales bacterium
GCGCGCCCGGCATCGAGCACGTAGGACATCAGCATCACGTCGTCATAGGGCGCCAGCTCGATGCCGCGCAGCGCGAACATCTGCAGGTCGAACTTGATATCCTGGCCGACCTTGACCACGCCCGGATCTTCGAGCAGCGGCTTCATCGCCGCGAGCGCCGCGCGCTCCTCGATCTGGTCGGGCGCGATCTCGCCGGCGAACAGACTGCCGTCGCCGCCGTCGCCGCGTTTGCGATGGGCGAGCGGAACATAGCAAGCCTCGTTGGCGGCGAGCGCGAGCGAGAAACCGCACAGCGCCGCCTGCATCGGATCGAGGCTCGTGGTCTGGGTGTCGATCGCGACCGCGCCGAGCTCGCGCGCGCGCGCGATCCAGGCCGCGAGCCGCTCAGGGCTGCGCACGATCTCGTAACGGGAGCGGTCGATCTTGCTGTAGCGCGCGGCTGCGAGGCGGGCGGCCGCGAGCGCTTGCGGCGTGAACGCCTCTTGCGTCGGCGGCGCAGCGGCGCGTTGCGGAGCTCCTTTTCCTTCGCGCCCGCTCGCGGGGATGGGTGGCAGCGGTAGCGATGCTTGCTGCGCCGGCGCGCCCGTGTCGGCGTGCCGCGCGCCACCCTCGCGCGCGGGAGGGAAGCCGCCGGGGGCCTTGAGGCTGCCGTCGGGCTCGATCTCTGCGGCATCGATGGCGGAGAACTCCGCCACCCGCCGCGTCAGCGTCGCAAACTCCATTGCCTTGAGGAATGCGATCAGGCGCTTGTAGTCGGGCTCGTGCACCGCGAGCTCGGCGAGCGGCACCTCGAGCGCCACGTTGGCGTCGAGCGTGACCAGCTTCTTCGACAGCCGCGCGCGCTCGGCATTGTCGATCAGCGCCTGGCGGCGTTTGTCCTGCTTGATCTCGCCGGCCCGCGCCAGCAGCGTCTCGAGATCGCCGTATTCGCCGATGAGCTGCGCCGCGGTCTTCACGCCGATGCCCGGCACGCCTGGCACGTTGTCGGTCGAGTCGCCGATCAGGGCCTGCACCTCGATCATCTTCTGCGGGGGCACGCCGAACTTCTCGATCACCTCGGGGATGCCGATTCTGCGGTCCTTCATGGTGTCGTACATGACGACGCAGTCGTTCACGAGCTGCATCAGATCCTTGTCGGAGGCGACGATGGTCGCGCTCGCGCCCGCCTCGCAGGCTTGACGCACATAGGTCGCGATCAGGTCGTCGGCCTCGAAGCCGATCTGCTCCAGGCAAGGCAGGTCGAAGGCGCGCACCGCTTCGCGGATGAGCGGAAACTGCGGACGCAGATCGTCCGGCGGCTCGGTCCGGTTCGCCTTGTATTCGGCGTACATCTCCGTGCGGAAAGTCCTCTCCGACTTGTCGAACACGACCGCGAGGTGGGTCGGCCGCTCCTCGGGCTTCATGTCGCGCAGGAGCTTCCACAGCATGTTGCAGAAGCCGAGCACGGCATTGACCTGCAGGCCGTCGGACTTGCGGTTGAGCGGCGGCAGCGCGTGATAGGCGCGGAAAATGTAGGACGAGCCGTCGACCAGGAAGACGTGGTCGCCTTTCTTCGGCGCCCGGGCGAGGGACGGCGCGCTGCGAGCGCTCTGGGCGGCTTGGCTTGGCAAAGCTTGGCTTGGCAAAACTTGGCTTGGCATGGCTCGGACTTAACACTTGAAGGGCGATTTCGCCACCGATTCGGGCCCGCTATGCACGTCTCTTCGTGCGCCTTCCCCAAAGCGGAGCGCGCATGCAAAGTGGCCGCGATGAACGCCATCGGAGAACCTCTTCCCATCGATCCCGCATTGCCGGAGTTGACGCGCGCTTTGCGCGCGGCAAACGCCGCGGTCCTGGTCGCCCCGCCCGGCGCCGGCAAGACCACGCGGGTTCCGCTCGCGCTCGCCGCCGAGCCTTGGGCGCGGGGAAAAAAGCTCCTCGTGCTCGAGCCGCGCCGGCTGGCGGCGCGGGCGGCGGCCGCGCGCATGGCGGCGACGCTCGCCGAAGCCGTCGGCGCCAGCGTGGGCTACCGCGTGCGCTTCGGCTCCAAAGTCTCCGCCTCGACGCGCATCGAGGTGGTGACCGAGGGCGTGTTCACGCGCCTTGTGCTCGACGATCCCGCGCTCGCCGGCGTCGCTGGCGTTCTGTTCGACGAGTTTCACGAGCGCTCGCTCGACGGCGACCTCGGCCTGGCGCTGGCGCGCGACGTGCAGCAAGGGCTGCGCGCCGAGCTCAAGCTCCTGGTGATGTCGGCGACGCTCGACGGCGCGCGCGTCGGCAAGCTCCTCGGCGACGCGCCGCTGATCGCGAGCGCCGGCCGCGCCTTCCCGGTCGAGACCCGCTATCTCGGGCGCGACGCACGCGCGCCGGTCGAACCGCAGGTCACCGACGCCGTCATGCGCGCGCTGCGGGCCGAGACCGGATCGCTCTTGGTGTTTCTTCCCGGCGCCGCCGAGATCCGCCGCAGCGAGGCGCTCTTGCGCGAGCGCGTCGGCGACCCCGCCATCGACATCGTGCCGCTTCACGGCGCGCTCGACGCCGGCGTGCAGGATCGGGCGATCGCGCCGGCGCCGCCCGGCCGGCGCAAGGTCGTGCTCGCGACCTCGATCGCGGAGACCTCGCTGACCATCGAAGGCGTGCGGGTGGTGATCGATTGCGGGCTCGCGCGGGTGCCGCGCTACGAGCCCGACGTGGGGCTCACCAGGCTCGAGACCGTGCGCCTCTCGCGCGCTTCCGCCGACCAACGGCGCGGCCGCGCCGGGCGCACCGAGCCCGGCGTCTGCTATCGGCTGTGGGACGAGCCGCAGACCGCCGCGCTCGAGCCCGCCAATCGACCGGAGATTCTGGCCGCGGATCTTTCCGGCCTCGTGCTCGACCTCGCCCATTGGGGCGTCGCCGACCCCGCGCAGCTCGCCTTTCTCGATCCGCCGCCGGCGGCGGCGCTGGCGCAGGCAAAGGCGCTGCTCGGGGAGCTTCATGCGATCGACCGCGCGGGACGCATCACCGAAGAGGGCAGGCGGCTGCGGGAGCTGCCGCTGCCGCCGCGCTTGGCGCGCATGGTGGTCGACGCGGCGGCCGCGGGCGCGGCCGGGCGTGCCGCCGAGATCGCCGTCGTGCTGACCGAGCGCGCGCTCGGCGGCAACGACATCGATCTCAACCATCGCCTGGACGCGCTGCGCCGCGATCGCTCGCAGCGCGCGAACGACGCGCGGGCGATGGTGAGGAGGTGGGCGCAAATTGCAAAAGGAAATTCTTCGCCGGTCGCCCGGCGGTGCACAGAGCAGGCGCGGGGAGGGGAGGACCTGTCGGTCGGCGCGCTTCTCGCGCTCGCGTATCCCGACCGCGTTGCCAAGAACCGCGGCGTCGGCGGCGCTTTCCTCCTGGCCAACGGTCGTGGCGCCAATGTCGATGCGGCCTGCGCGCTTGCGCGCGCGCCGTTCCTCGCCGTCGCCGAGATCACCGGAACGGCCGCGCAGGGCCGTATCGTGCTGGCGGCGCCGCTGACGCTCGCCGAGATCGAAGCGCAATTCGCCGATCGTATCGAGAGCCGCGACGATATCGTCTTCGACGCCGCGAGCGCGAGCCTGCGCGGGCGCCGGCTGCGCCGGCTCGGCGCCATCGCACTCGCCGAGCAGCCGCTGACCGTGGTGGCGGACGATGCGAGCGCCCGCATGCTCGCGCAAGGCGCCGCCCGGCTCGGTATCGAGCGGCTGCCATGGACGAAGCCGCTGCGGCAATGGCGCGATCGGGTCATGTTCCTGCGCCGGGCCGAAGGCGATGAATGGCCCGACTTGTCGGATGCCGCGCTGGCCGCGACCGCGGTCGATTGGCTCGCGCCCGCGCTCGCCGGCAAGGCTGCGCTCGGTGAACTCGCGAGCGACGACCTCGCGCACGCCCTGCAAGGCTTGCTGCCGTGGACGTCGCGCCGCCGGCTCGACGCCGAGGCTCCTACGCATTTCACCGCGCCGTCGGGCTCCGCGGTGCCCATCGACTACGAGGCGCAGGAGGGGCCCAAGCTTGCGATCCGCGTGCAGGAGCTGTTCGGCCTCGACCGCCATCCTAGCATCGCGGCGGGACGCGTGCCGCTCGTGGTCGAGCTGTTGTCGCCGGCGCATCGACCGGTGCAGGTGACGCGCGACCTGCCCGGCTTCTGGCGCGGCAGCTACGCCGCGGTCAAAGCCGAAATGAAGGGCCGCTACCCGCGCCATCCCTGGCCCGACAATCCGCTCACCGCCGTGCCGACGCGCCGTGCCAAGTCGCGCTCGCGCTAGCGACAGCGTCAACGGCGGCAGCGTCAACTGCCGCCAACAAAGCTCCGCTCATTCCCCGCGCATAGCGCGTCCTTAAGGGTGTTCACGCCCGTCTTCGACGGGCTATGGACGCGCGTGAACGCGCTTATGGCGGGAATCCAGGGCCGAGGGCTGGGTGCCCCTCGCGGGGACGAGCGGATTCCTCCATGCTGCGGATGCGCTTTTCCCGGCGCGGGGCCTGCGCTATGAGGCTCGTGCGCATCGATCCGCCGTCAGGAATCGCTGATGTTCCCCAAGCCGAAGGCCGCGCTCGCGCCCAATACCTATGCTTATGAGTCCGAGCCGCTGGTGAAGCCCACCGGCTTTCGCGAATACGACGCGCGCTGGCTCTTGGAGAAGGAAATCAACCTGATGGGGGTGCAGGCGCTGGGGCTCGG
>JAFAHL010000734.1 GCA_019237215.1 Hyphomicrobiales bacterium
GTCGGTCGCAATCGAGGTGGCGCCGCGCAGGGAGATCGAGACGTTCGCCTTCTTCAGGGCGATCGCGTCGTTGATGCCGTCGCCGACGAAGCAGACCTTGCGGCCTTCTTTCTGCAGCTTCTCGACGTAGTCGGCCTTTTGCGTCGGAAGAACCTGCGCGAAATAGCGGTCGATGCCGAGTTCCGCGGCCAGCTTTCGTGTCGGCGCCTCGTGGTCGCCGGAGATGATCGCGATGTGCCGGATGCCCCGGGCGCGCAATCCCTTGATGATCTCGGGCACCTCGGGACGCACCGAGGCGCGCAACTCCAGGGCGCCGCCGAGTGTGTCGTCGACCGCCACCATCACCATGCTGTGGCCTTGGCGGTCGGCCTCCTCAAGCGCGGCAGTGACCTCCGGCGTCAGCGCGACGCCCTCCAGTTCCATGAAGCGGCGACTGCCGACGCGGATTCTGCAACCGTCGACGCCGACGGTGATGCCATGGCCGACCTTGTATTGCGCCGTCTCGATGCGCGAAACATCCAGCCGTTCCTGTTGCGCCTTATCCAGGATGGCGCGCGCGATCGGGTGATGGAACCTGTGTTCGGCAGCTGCAGCATAACGCAATATCTCTGCCACCCCATGGCCGTTGGCAGCAATGATCCTCCCGACCTCCGGGCGTTCGCGCGTCAGCGTGCCGGTTTTGTCGAAGAGCACCGTGTCGATTTCGCAGAGCAGATCCAGCGCGCGGCCGTCCTTCACCAGCACGCCGCGCTGCGAGCACAGCGCCAGCGTCGACAGCATCGCCAGTGGCGCCGCCATCCGGATGCCGGTGCCCATATCGCTGTTGAGCACGGCGGCTGCGCCCTGCGCGCCTATCGTGCCGAGTGCGAGCGCCTCGACCGCCAGGGTCGGGATGACCGCCTTGTCGGCCAATTGTTCGCCTCTTTGTTGCGAGGCGAGCTTGTAGCCCGCGGTGTCGTTCAGGATCTGCGCGATTTTCGCGGTGGCGGTCGCCTCGCCCGACTTCTCCACCGAAACGAGAATCTTGCCGGCTACCATGACGGTGGACGCAAAGACCTGGTCGCCGATCCCCTTCTCGGCGGGCGTCGATTCACCCGTCAGCGCATGCTGGTCGATCATCGCCAGCCCCTCGACGATGATGCCGTCCACCGGCACGACCTCGCCGGTCGTCACGACCACGATGTCGCCCTTGTTCAGCTTTTGCAGCGAAACCTCGATTTCTTTGCCGTCCACAAGCAGCCAGACAAAGCGCGGCTGCTTGCCGAACGCGCCGAGCATCATCTTCTTCGAGCGGTCCTCAGTACGGCCTACCAGGAAGCGGCCGAACGAAAGACACCAGCACAGGATGGCGCCGGCGAAAACCTGTCCGGTACCAAGACATGCCAGAACAACTATTGAATCGAGCACGTCGACGCCGAGCCGCCGTTCTTTCGTCACGACTCTCCAGGCGTTTTTGAAACTGGGCAGTGCGGTGTAGGCGAACAGCGCCGCGGACACCGGCAGCAGCGCCGGGACCGCGAACTGCGCCAGGGCGGCAAGCGGCAGCGAGGCCGTGCAAAGGGTGAACTCCCGGTTGATCTTGTCGAGCTGGGCGGGATGCTCCGTCGTCGCGAGTGCCGTGTCGAGGATTTCGACGAGCTGCGCCGCGCTGATCTTTCGCGGGTCGTATTCGATGTCCACGCGGCACTTCACCGCGTCGGTGTTGTAGCGGTCCACGCCGAGCACGCTCATCAACTCGCGTTCGACCGCGTCACACAGCGCGCGTTTGCGATGCAGCACAGGGTTGTTGAGTGTGATGGCGCCGAGGCGCTCGCGCACGGCGCGCCATCCTGTGATGCGGCCGGCATAGCGCCTGTAGCGCACCACACCATGCCGATCGCGCGCAGCGACGAAGGCAGCAACCGCCATGGGTTTGCGAGCGTGCGTGCTGGCGCTGAGGACCCGGGCCAACTCGTCCAGGACCTTCTTTCGGCGGTGCCGGCTTTCGTTGTATCGCAAATCCACGGACGGCGTCCGGGCGGGCGCGAACGTTGCATCCTCGATGGCAGGCAGTTGCAGCGCTGCCTGCAGGAAGCGCCGGCACAGCGCGCCGTCCAGCGCAGAAAATATTCTCTCGCTTTCGACCCGGATGACGCCGGCAACGGGGAATAGCACCCGAATCTCGGATGCGGCCTTCACGACGGGTCCGCCCGCCATCGGGCCATCATACATCGCTTTTTTTCTCTCGATCGCACCGGCAGCCGGGGTGCCGCGACCGATGCTTGACAAGCGGCGAGTCACGCCGATCAGGCACCTTCCACCGCATCAATCGCCGCGCGCGCGCCGTCGCTGAGCCCGTCCATCACCGGATTGTCCTGCGGCAGAAACTGCGTCACGAAAACCACGGCATAGACGATCCCGAAGGCTAGCGCGTAAGCACCGCTATAGCTGATGCGGGAAACCGATCGAATGAGGCCTGTCTCGGCAACCGCATCCTTGACCGCCACAGCGTGGTGGGCGGCGCTCTGCGACGCATCCCGCACGGCCTTGGCGACGGAATCCATCACCTGATCGTCTGCGGCCTCATCATGGATAGGCATACCGCCAGCCGTGGTGGAAACATTCATGACTAGCCCTCTACGTTATCCACAATGGGTGCAGACTAAGACCCGACTGTGAAACTCTTGTGTCATCGGGTTTTGGGCGCCTTCACGGTCGACTTGGCATTGCGCCCGCTAAGCGCAACAGTCGGATACCTGTCATCAAGAGCAAGCGGCGCACGCGTAGATTTGAGGGTGGAGAAGGTGCCAATCGCTCGCGTTGGACACTTTCGACGGTTCGACCCCCCGATCTCGACCAGGTGGATGCTTGGCCTATGGCCGCAGCGCCACACCAGCACAGGGGCGTCTTCAGGGCCGCCTCTTTGCCGCCGCCCCTCACATCGCGCGTGAGCTGCGTAAACAGCGTGTCGTTTCCCGCTACGAGTGCGGCGGTATTGACCTGACCTTACACCCGAGCCTTGGCGTTTGCCTGTGCGGCCAGTTCGCGCCGACGAGGTGATGCGATCGGATAGTGGTGCTTTTTGCTGCGGTGCGTTTGTCCGCTTTGGCACCAAGCGGATATGCCCGTCGTGTGGCTCCATGTCCGCTTTCGGGGGTAAAGCGGACATTGCTGGGTGAACGGGGGATGTCCGCTTTTGACCCAAAGCGGACAATGAGTGGCCGGCTTTGCTGCGATGCACAGCCTGAATTCACTCGAAGACCTGATTTCGTCCCGTGATCCTCGAATTGCTGGACTGCCGCCATCTCTGGCCAAGCAGGCATCACCGACCGCTGGATAAAAGTTGGGGCCT
>JAFAHL010000780.1 GCA_019237215.1 Hyphomicrobiales bacterium
CCGCGCCGCAAACCTGAAATCCCCATAGCGCCCGATTCCCAGCCGCAGGCCCGGCTGACCGCGACTTCGCGCCTTGGCGCTTTTTGGACGCCGGCCGTCCGAGCGTGCGGAGAGATCCGCCCCGCCGGCGTCCAAAAACCTGCACAACGCACGAAGTCGCTCCGCTCCGGCCCGCTTGCGCGGGAGGCGTGAGCCGGGAGGGCGGGTAGAAGGCGGATAGAAGAGCGGTGGCGCTACGGGCGGCGCCGTCCTGAGAATCGAGGGTCGTTCAACCTCAACTCAGGAAGGACCGCCCGATGAGCGAGACCACCCCTGTCAGTCCGCTTCGTCAGCGTATGATCGAAGACATGACGGCGCGCAAGCTCGACCCGCAGACGCAGCGCGGCCACCTCTACAGCTGCAAGCGGTTCGCCGACTGGCTCGGGCGGTCGCCGGATAAGGCGACCGCCGAGGACCTGCGCCTCTTTCAGCTTCACCTCGTCGAGAGCGGCGCCAGCATCTGCAACCGCAACCGGATCGTCACCGGGGTGCGCTTCCTGTTCCGCGTCACGCTGCGCCGCTACGATCTGGCGTCCGAGACCTGGCACATCAAGGAGCCGCAGAAGCTGCCTCCGGTGCTGAGCCCCGAGGAGATCAGGCGCGTCCTGACCTTGGCGACGAGCCTCAAGGCGCGGGCGATGTTGTCGGTCGCATATGGCTGCGGGCTGCGGGCCGGCGAGGTGACGCGGCTGCGGGTCTGCGACATCGACAGCGACCAGATGATCATTCGCGTTGTGCAGTCGAAGGGCCGCAAGGACCGCAACGTGATGCTTCCGCCCGAGATCCTCGACCTGTTGCGACAATGGTGGAAGGCGCGGCCGAAACGGCGTGACGCCGGCGTTGCGCCACAACAGCGCTGGCTGTTTCCCGGTCGCGACGGTCATCTGACCACGCGCCAGTTCGGCCGGCTGTTCAAGGACGCGGCGAAGGCCGCGGGGCTGCGCAAGGCGGTCTCGCTTCATACGCTGCGTCACTCCTTCGCGACCCATCTGCTCGAGGACGGCAAGGACATTCGTCTGATTCAGGCGTTGCTCGGACACGAGAAGTTGGACACGACGGCGCGCTACACCCGCGTGGCGACGGGACTGATCGCCAAGGTCGAGAGCCCGATCGCGCGCCTGATCACGCCGCGCCACAGGCAGGCGACGCGGAACCTCGAGAAGCCGCCGGGGCGATAGCCGCCGGCCATGGATCGGCCGGTTCTGGAGCTCGCGGACATCCTCCGCGAGCACGGTCCCGCGTGGCGCGCGGCCAGCCGTGGCCACGTCAGCCTCGAACAGCTGAAGGTCATGAGGGCGATCGAGCGCTGCCGCACGGCGGCTCTCGGCGGCCACGTGGAGCGCTGCGAGAACCAGGCGTGCGGCCATACGCACATCGCCTACAACTCGTGCGCCAATCGGCATTGCCCGAAGTGCCAGGCTGCGGCGTCGCGCCGATGGCTGGCCGACCGCGAAGCCGAGCTCTTGCCCGTTCCGTACTTCCACGTCGTCTACACGCTGCCGGCCAGGCTCCGCGACATCTCTTACCAAAACAAGCGGGTGGTCTATGACCTCCTGATGAAGGCGGCGGCCGAAACGACGCTCGCCATCGCCGCCAATCCAAGGCGCCTCGGCGCCAGGATCGGCGTCACCGCCGTGCTGCACACCTGGGGCTCGACCCTCACCCATCATCCGCATGTCCATATGATCGTGCCCGGCGGTGGGCTGTCGCCCGACGGATCGCGATGGGTCGCCTCCCGCTCCAACTTCCTCGTCCACGTCAACCTGCTGGCGCGCCTGTTCAGCGGAAAGATGCTGGCCATGCTCACGGACGCCCACGACGCCGGCCGGTTGACGTTCTTCAACGCACACGCCAGGCTCGCCGACAGGGCCGCGTTCAAGCGCTTCCTCGCCCCGCTCAGACGCATCAAGTGGGTCGTCTACTGCAAGGCGCCGTTCGCCGGACCGAAGCAGGTGCTGCGCTATCTCTCCCGCTACACCCACCGGGTCGCAATCTCGAACAGCCGCCTCGTCGCGGCCGACGCCGACGGCGTCGCGTTCCGCTGGAAGGACTATCGCATCGCCGGTCCGGACCGCTGGAAGACGATGCGGCTTCCCCCGCACGAGTTCATCCGGCGCTTTCTCCTGCACGTGCTGCCGAAAGGCTTCCACCGCATCCGCCACTACGGGCTCTTCGCCAACGCCAGCCGCGCTGCAAACATCGCGAAAGCCCGCGCGCTGCTCGGCGCCGACCCGCCCGCCGCCGACCCGAAACAGCAGCAGCCTGAGGCGCCGGACGCGCCGCGCGCAGCGCCCTGCCCATGCCCGCGCTGCGGCGCCCGCATGATCATCATCGAGATCTTCGCGCGCGGTTGCGAGCCGAGGTGGCGGCCGACCCCGAGCACGAACGACACGTCATGAGCCAGACTTCCTCCGCGCCCCGCCGCATCCCCGTTCTGATGCGCTGGCTCCCGCCGGCGGCGATCCCGCTCAGCCCGATTCA
>JAFAHL010000630.1 GCA_019237215.1 Hyphomicrobiales bacterium
CCTGATCTTCAACGAGTGGGACCGCCACGGCACCTGCTCGGGGCTGAGCCCGAACGCCTATTTCGAGAACGTGCGCAAGGCGCGCGCGGCGGTGAAGATCCCCGATGCCTATATCGCGCCGAGCGCGCCGCTCACGGTCACGCCCGACGAGGTCGAGGAGGCGTTCGTGCAGGCCAATCCCGGCCTTAGCCGCGACGGCATCGCGGTGACCTGCCGCAGCCGGCGTTTGGGCGAGGTGCGCATTTGCCTCGGCAAGGACTTGCGCTTCCGTGCTTGCCCCGACATCGACGCGCGCGCCTGCCGCCGCGACGAGCTGGTCATGCCGCCGGTACGCGGCGGCAGCGCCGCGCTCGCGCGCTAGCGCGTAACGCGCGGACGCGCGACGCCTCCTCGAAGATTTTGACAGCCGCGAATTTGCGCGCATGATTTTGCGCCCATGACTTTGCGCCCCATGACTTAGCGCCCCATGACTTTGCGGCCATGAATTATCGCCACGCCTTTCACGCCGGCAATTTCGCCGATGTGGTCAAGCACGCGGTGCTGGTGCGCATCCTCGTGCATCTGCGCGAGAAGCCGGCGCCCTTCCGCGTCATCGACACCCATGCCGGCGCCGGCCGCTACGACCTCGCCGGCGAGGAGGCGCAGCGCAGCGGCGAATGGCGCGAGGGGATCGACCGGCTCGTGCGCACGCCGATCGCAGCGCGCGAGCGCGCGCTGCTTGCTCCCTATCTCGACGCGGTCGCCGCCTGCAACGGCGCGGGACGGCTGACCACCTATCCCGGTTCGCCCGCGCTCGCGCGCGCGTTCCTGCGCGCGCAGGACCGGCTCATCGCCTGCGAGCTCGAGCCGAACGCAGCGGCTGCGCTCGCGCGCAATCTCGCCGGCGACCGGCGCAGCAAAGCGGTGGCGATCGACGGCTGGACCGCGCTCAACGCCTACGTGCCGCCGAAGGAGCGGCGCGGCCTGGTGCTCGTCGATCCCGCCTTCGAAGACGCCGGTGATTTCGCGCGGCTGGCGCAGGCACTCGCCGCCGCGCACCGCAAGTGGGCGAGCGGGATCTATCTCGCCTGGTACCCGATCAAGGAGCGCGCGGCCGCCGATGCGCTGGCGCGCCGCTTGCGCACGAGCGGCATGGCCAAAATCTTGCGCGCCGAACTGACCGTCGCCGCGCCGGGCGCGGCGGCGGGACTTCGCGCCTGCGGCCTGATCGTGATCAACCCGCCGTGGACGCTCGCCGGCGAGCTTGCAGTGCTGCTGCCGGAGCTTGCGCGCGCCCTGTCGGCGGCGGGCGTGGGCAGCCACCGCGTCGATTGGCTCGCCGGCGAAAAGTAGTTTCGCCACTTTTCCACAGCCCAGGATTAGCCTATTTTCGTGGGGCTGGCTTTGACGTTCCGCCTCCTGTGGGGGCCCGGCGGAGTAACGGAGGCCGTAAGGCCGCTGCTTTCCCCGTTTGTGAATGTCCGGCCGAGCCGCCGCGCCGTGGGGGTCGGCGGCGGAGCAACCACGGGGAAAGGAGTTTCCCGATGGCCATGGCAGGTACGGTCAAGTTCTTCAACGCCGAGCGCGGCTACGGCTTCATCAAGCCGGACGACGGCGGCCGCGACGTCTTCGTGCACGTCACTGCCGTCGAGCGCGCCGGGCTCAAGTCGCTGACCGAGGGGCAGCGCATCTCCTTCGACGTCGAGCCCGACAAGAAGGGCAAGGGCCCGAAGGCCGTCAACCTGGTCATCACCGGTTGACGGGCGAGCCCGCCAGTCGCCGCCCAATGCTCGCGTTGCAAGCCGCCGCCGCGGCTCTACGCCGGTCATCCCACGCCTCCATGCTGACGCTACGCAGTTCTCCCAGCTCGCCGTTCGTGCGCAAGATCCAGATTGCGGCGAACGTGCTCGGGCTCGACCGCGACATCGCGATCGAGCCCGCCGACACGATGAGTCCGAGCGACAGCGTGCGGGAGCAGAATCCGCTCGGCAAAATCCCGGCGCTCCTGCTCGAGGACGGCACGGTGCTGTTCGATTCCCGGGTGATCCTGGAATATCTCGATCATCGCGCCGGCGGCGGCCGCATCCTTCCCCGCGACGCCGACGCGCGTTTTTCCGCCTTGCGCCTGCAGGCGCTCGCCGATGGCGTGATGGATGCCTCGGTCCTGCTGGTGTACGAAGGCCGTTGGCGGCCGGCCGAGCGGCACGAGCCGAAATGGGTCGATCATCAGGCCGGCAAGGTCGCGCGCACGCTCACGGCGCTAGAGGCCGCGCCGCCGGCGCTCACGGCGACCCCCGATGTGGGTCAGATCGCGCTTGCTTGCGCGCTCGGCTATCGCGATTTCCGCTTCGCGGGAACGTGGCGGCAGGATCATCCGCGGCTGGTCGCCTGGCTCGACGCATTTGCCGCGCGCGTGCCGGCCTTCGCCGCGACCAAGCCGCAGGGCTAGACCGGTTGCAGTAGACCAGTTGGGAGAACGAAAAAAGCCCCGGACCGGAGGTCCGGGGCTTGTTCATGCGCCGCGCGGGTCAGACGTCAGAACCGCAGGTTCGCCCCGCCGCGAAAGATGTTGGTGGTGAACGACACGTTGCTGCCGGGCGCAAGACCGCAATTGAGGCCGCAGTTGAAGTTGCCGAGATCGACGTAGAGATACTCGGCCTTGAGGCTCACATTGGGGACGATGCCGACTTCGACCCCGGCGCCCACGGTCCAGCCGGCGTTGCTGATGCTGCCGCCCGGCAACAGCGGGAGATTGGCGTTGATGTCGCCGAGCGCAAGCCCGCCGGTGAAATAGGGCAAGAAGCGGTCGAAGGCGAAGCCCACGCGCCCGCGCACCGTGGCGAGCCACTTGTTGCGCGTCTCGCAGCCCCCAGGGCACAGCACCGTGGTCGTCCCTTTGATGCCCGACCAGTCGATGTCGCCCTCGGCGCCAACCACCACCTGGCCGAACTGCCAGTTGTAGCCGACGGTGCCGCCGATGAGGCCGCCCGACAGGTCGAAGCTGTTCACGGCGTCCCACTGGGAACTGCCCCAGCCGCCGCCGCCGTTGATGCCGACGTAGAGGCCGGTCCAGGTATAGATCGGATTGTAGGCCGGCCCCGGCTGGTAATAGGGCGCCGGCTGGGCCGCGGCCACCGACCCTCCCGCCAGCGTCAACAGGCCGACGCACACCACAACAACGCGATACATGATTGCCCTCCGTTTGCAGCAGCTGAACCGGACAGTATTATTAAATTTTGAATAGTCTAGTGTAAGAAAGACACACTCAAGTTTAAAATATTT
>JAFAHL010000258.1 GCA_019237215.1 Hyphomicrobiales bacterium
GGCCGGTGAACGTGCTCAGCACCCACAGCGCCTGGCTGTTCAGCTCGCTGGTGCTCGGCTGCAACGGGCTTCTTTCCGGAAGCGGCAGCGTCATCCCTGACCTGCAGGCGCAGCTGTTCCGCGCCGTGCAAAAGAACGACCTCGCCGCCGCGCAGCGCATCAACGAGCGCATCTATCCGCTCGTGCAGGTGTTCTACGCGGACCCCTGGGCCGACATGCACAACCGCATGAAGGAGGCGCTGGTGCTGCTCGGCCGGCTGCCGCGGGCGCTGGTGCGGCCGCCGCTGGTCAAGCTCTCGCAGGCCGAGATCGAGCGCATCCGCGGGGCGCTGGTCGAGGCCGGACTCCTCGGCAAGGCGCGACGCGACGCGGCCTGACCGACGCTTGATTCGGCCCGCGCTTTCGCAGAGATTGCGCCCGCCGACGAGAACGATGCCATGAGCCGCAGAGAAAACCCCAACGGCAATCGCAGGATCGCCTGGCAGAACGTGCTGACCGTCTTCAGCGCGGCGATCCTGATCGGCGCCGAGGTCTTCGGTGCCGCCTTCGCCGGCGGCTGGGCGGTCGCCAGCTATTTGGATTTGGGGCCTTACGGCGTGCATATCATGCAGGGCATCTTCTTCGCCTGCGGCATCGCCGTCATGGTCGCGTTCATCCGCAACGCCCGACGCGTCGAGCCGTTCACCAGCCGCGGCTGACGACGCTCTCGCCCGCAGCAGCGCTCGCGCGGCGCCCCGACGCGCCGCGATCGGCGAGCGCGAGTGAAAAAAAATCTTGTCAAGTGCGTTGACATCGCTTATGTGCGCAATTGCCCAATTTCGCACGTGCCTGTGGCCGTGTGTCGGTCGGTGGGCATCCGGACAAGAGGCCGGACAGCCGCCCGGAGCAAGATCGCAGACTGAGTACTGCGATCGCCTGAGCTCCGAATCCACTTGACCGGCAGCCGGAGGCGAAACCGGCACACCCCGCGCTCAACGGGGGACGCGGCTTAAAGCAACGACGGACCGGGCTTCCTTGGTCTCTGCCGGCCTTCCACCGCCGGCGTGGCTACCGAAGAGGCTTGTTCATCATTGCCGGCCGTGCGGAGTGGGATCTCCCCATTCCAATCCAAGGCAGCACAGCGGGTCGAGAGCCCACGTTCGCCCAGTGCGTCCCCATCGCGCACCCGGCGACGAGTTCACAGCCCGCATCACTAGGCGGTTCGCCGCCTGCCAGCCGTGGGGAGAGCGCCAATGACCGCGCGCATCCGCCAATTCCTGCGTAAGCGGGCCGAGGACGGCCCCTGCCTCGTCGTCGATCTCGACGTCGTGCGCGAAAACTATCTGGCCTTCGCCAAGGCGCTGCCGGATACGAAGGTGTTCTATGCCGTGAAAGCCAACCCGGCGGCCGAGGTGCTCTCGCTCCTCGCCGCGCTCGGGTCGAGCTTCGACGCCGCCTCGGTCGCCGAGATCGAGATGGTGCTCGCGGCCGGCGCACCGGCGGAGCGCATCTCCTTCGGCAACACCATCAAGAAGGAGCGCGACGTGGCGCGCGCCTATGCGCTCGGCGTGCGCCTTTACGCCGTCGACTGCACCGCCGAGGTGGACAAGATCGCCCGCGCCGCCCCTGGCGCGCGCGTGTTTTGCCGCATCCTCTCCGACTGCGTCGGGGCGGAATGGCCGCTGTCGCGCAAGTTCGGCTGCGAGCCTGCCATGGCGGCCGACGTGCTCGAGCACGCCCATCGCCTCGGCCTCGAAGCCTATGGCGTCTCCTTCCACGTCGGTTCGCAGCAGCGCAATCCGCATGCCTGGGACCGGGCGCTCGCCTCGGCGGCGGCCGTGTTCCGCGAATGCGGCGAGCGCGGCCTCAACCTGACCATGGTCAATCTCGGGGGCGGATTCCCGACCAAGTATCTCAAGAACGTGCCGACGGTGAAGACCTACGGCTCGTCGATCTTCCGCGCCTTGCGGCGGCATTTCGGCAACCGCATCCCGGAGACGATCATCGAGCCGGGCCGCGGCATGGTCGGCAATGCCGGCGTCATCGAGGCGGAGGTCGTGCTCGTCTCCAAGAAGAGCGAGAACGACGACGTGCGCTGGGTCTATCTCGACATCGGCAAGTTCGGCGGTCTCGCCGAGACCATGGACGAATCGATCCGTTATCCGATCCGCACCCCGCGCGACGGCGACGAGCTTTCGCCCTGCGTGCTGGCGGGGCCGACCTGCGATTCGGCCGACGTGATGTACGAGCGCGAGCCCTACGCCTTGCCGATCAGTCTCGAGATCGGCGACAAGGTGCTGATCGAGGGCACCGGCGCGTACACCGCGACCTACTCATCGGTGGCCTTCAACGGCTTCAGGCCGCTGAAGACGTACCACATCTAGCGAGCGGACGGAGGTCTGAGATGGTTACCGTCCGCAAGGAACGGCCGGCCGAGGCTGCAGCGCGTGACGCGCTGCTCGACCTCGCCTATGGGCCGGCCCGATTCACGAAGGCGTCGGAGCGCTTGCGTGAAGGGCGTCGAGCGGAACTGGCGCTGGTCGCCGCCGAGGGCCGCCGCATCGTCGGTACGGTGCGGCTCTGGCAGGTGTCGGCCGGTCCTGACCGGCGGGCGCTGCTGCTCGGCCCGCTCGCGGTCGCGCCCGACCGCCGCAGGCGCGGCATCGGCTCGACGCTCATGCACCACGCGCTGCGCGAGGCCGCCCGTCTCCGCCATGGCGCCGTGCTGCTGGTCGGCGACGCGCCCTATTACTCGCGGTTTGGCTTCTCCAGCGAGAAGACCAGCGCGCTGTGGCTGCCCGGGCCGTACGAGCGGCATCGGCTGCTTGGGTGCGAGCTCAAACCCGGCGCACTCGACGGCGCCCGCGGGCTGATCAGCGCCCGAAGTCCGCTCGAGCAACGGCCCGATCTTGCCACCCTGGTGGCGGGCCTCCTCGACAGCGACAACAGCGTCGCGCCGCGCGCGGCGTGATCCCTGTCACCTCTTGCCCAGGAGTAATGGACGTGAACGCTACCACCCACTCGAGCGAAAGCGGGCCGCTCCATGCCCGTTTCGACGGCCCGATCGTGATGATCGGGTTCGGCTCCATCGGCAAGGGCACCTTGCCGCTGATCGAGCGGCACATCGCTTTCGACCGCTCGAAGTTCGTCGTCATCGCGCCGGACGACAGCGACCGCCGCCTGCTCGACGAGCGGCAGATCCGGTTCATTCATCGCGCGCTGACGAAGGAGAACTATCGCGACATCCTCACCCCGCTGCTGACCACGGGGCCCGGCCGCGGCATGGTCGTCAACCTCTCGGTCGACACCTCCTCGGTCGACCTGATGGAGTTCTGCAAGGACCTCGATACGTTCTACATCGACACGGTGGTCGAGCCGTGGCCCGGCCTCTACACCGACCGCAATCGCTCGATCTCGGAGCGCTCGAACTACGCGCTGCGGGAAAGCGTGCTCGACCTGCGCCGGCGGCGTCCCGGCGGCGTCACCGCGGTGAGCTGCTGCGGCGCCAATCCCGGCATGGTCTCCTGGATGGTGAAGCAGGCGCTGGTCGACATCGCCGGCGAGCTCAAGCTCGACTTCGTCGAGCCGCAGACGCGCGAGGACTGGGGACGCCTGATGCAGCGCACCGGCGTCAAGGGTATCCACATTGCCGAGCGCGATACCCAGCGCGCCCGCGATCCCAAGCCGCGCGGAAAGTTCGTCAACACCTGGTCGGTCGAAGGCTTTCTCTCGGAAGGCCTGCAGCCGTCGGAGCTCGGCTGGGGCACGCACGAAAAGACGCTGCCGCCGGGGGCGGCACGCCACAGCTTCGGATGCGGCGCGGCGATCTATCTCGCGCGCCCGGGCGCCAGCACGCGGGTGCGTTCGTGGACGCCCACGGCGCGGGCCCAGCACGGCTTCATGATCACCCACAACGAGTCGATCTCGATCGCCGACTACTTCACGCTGCGGGAGAACGGCAAGGTCGTCTACCGGCCAACCTGCCACTACGCCTATCACCCCTGCGACGACGCCGTGTTGTCGTTGCACGAATTGGCGGGCGCGCAGTGGAAGCCGCAGCAGACCTGGCACATCCTGTCCGAGGACGACATCGTCGACGGCATCGACGAACTCGGCGTGCTGCTCTACGGCCACGCCAAGAACGCCTATTGGTATGGCTCGCAGCTCTCGATCGAGGAAACCCGGCGGCTCGCCCCCTACCAGAACGCGACCGGCCTGCAGGTGACGTCGGCCGTGCTCGCCGGCATGGTGTGGATGCTGGAGAATCCCGAGCGCGGCATCGTCGAGGCGGATGAAATGGATTTCCGTCGTTGCCTCGACCTGCAGCGGCCTTATCTCGGTCCAGTGATCGGCTGCTACACCGACTGGACGCCGCTCGTCGGCCGCAGCGAGCTGTTTCCGGAAGCCCTCGACACCAGCGATCCCTGGCAGTTCAGCAACGTGTTGGTGAACTAGCGGCCATACGCCGGCTGCTGTCGTCAGCCGAAGTCGGATCTATCCGACTTCGGCCAGCATATAAACGACCGAACTTGGGTAAACCCAAGTTCGGCTGCGCATAGCGCGTCGTTAAGGGCGTTCACGCCCGTCCATAGCCCGCGAAGACGGGCGTAAACGCCCTTTAGGTACGGGCTATGGACGCGCGTAAACGCGCTTTTGCTGTCGCGGGGTGCCCCTCGCGGGGACGACGGCATATGAACGATGCCACGGACTTTGTATCAGCACGCAAGTGCGGGTTCCCACGCGCGTCGAAATTCCGCGAAATCACCACAGTCTCGCGCCATGTCATGGACCACCCCCGATGGGCTGGATTGGGTCAAAAAAATCGCAGGCACAAGATCGCAAGTGTTGTGATGGGAAGCGTTGTGATGGGGAGCGTTGTGATGGGAGCGTCCTTGCCAAGATCGATCATCATCGGTGCCCTCGTTCTCGTCGACGCCGCCGGCTTGCCCGTTCGCGCCGCCGAGCCGACGGCCGCGGGACTATGGGAGCAAGTCGACGACAATAGCGGCAAGCCCGAGAGCTGGTTCAAGATCACGGAGCGCAACGGCGTCTACGTGGGCAACCTCGTCAAAATCTTCGTCAAGCCCGGCGAAGACGAGAATTGGGTTTGCGACCGGTGCGAAGGCGCGGAGAAGGGCGCGCCGGTGCTGGGCCTGGCGTTGATCAAGGGGATGCGCCGCAACGGAGATTCGTATGAAAACGGGACGATCATGGACCCGCGCGACGGCTCGGTCTATCGCGCGCTGATGCGCCTCAGTCCCGACGGCAACAAGCTCGAAGTGCGCGGCTACCTTGGCATCTCGCTGCTCGGCCGCAGCCAGACATGGAACCGGCTGCCCGACGATGCGCTCAGCTCCCAGGACGCGCGCCCAGCGGCGAAGGGCGCGGGCGCGGCGGCGCAGAAAAAATAGCCGCTTCAAGCATGGTCACCCGAGATCGATGACGCCGGCCTCGCCGTCCTCGGCGCCGACGGCGAGCGCCGCGCCGGTCGCGCTCCAGGCGAGCGCGGTAATCGGCGCACCGGCTCCCTTGCGCGCCAAGACCTCGGCGCCGTCCTCGATGCGCACCAGCAGAACGAGGCCGTCGGCATAGCCCACCGCCACCGCTTCCTGCTTCGGGTGGCAGGCGACGACCTCGACCTGCACCTCCGCCGGCGCAAGAATGCGCGGCGACTTGCCCATGGGGCCGTCCTTGCCTTGGAACGGCCACAGGATGAGTTGGGTCGAGCCTGAGGTCGCGAGCCACTTGCCGCCGACGCTCCAGTCGAGCGAGCGCACGCGCGCGCCATAGCCCGACATGCGCATGTCCTTGCGGTCGGCAAGCCGCCAGCCGTGCAAGGTCGGCTCCTGCATGGAGGTGATGACGAACCGCCCGTCGGGGCTCACCGCCACGTCGAGATGGGAGCCCTTCCATTGCAATCGCTCCGGCTCGCTCTGCGCGTTCGCAAACCAGAGCGTGAGGCCGTTGTAGTGGGCGATGGCGAGACGCAGGCCCTTCGGCGCGAAGGCCAGCCCCCCGACGGTCGAGGGCACCTCGAGCGTGCGCTCCGAGCCCTTGGCGGTGCGCACGCAGGCCTCCCTGCCCGCCGACCACGCGAGCGCGCCGGCGGGGCCCACCGCCACGTGGTCGATCCAGCGCTGCTTGGCATCGGCGGCGAGAATGGTGCTTTGCCCCTCGGCGTCGGTCGCCGCCACCTTGCCGTCGTCGCCGCCGGTCACGATACGCTTCGCATCAGCGGCGGAGGCGAGGATGGCGCCGTCGTGCACGGAGACGTTGCGTGCCTCACCCGCGCGCGGCACCAAGACGAGCGCGCCCTCGCCGAGCACGAAGGCCGCGGTCTCGCTCAGAAAATGCGCGGCCACCACCGGCGCGCCGGTCTTGACCGGCCGCGTGCGCTCGACGACGGACGGGGTGTTGGCGCGGGGATCGGTCATGCTCGTGCTCCGCCCTCATCCTGAGGAGGGCGCCTGCAAGGTGGGTGACGTGAGCAATCCTGCTGCGTAGCGCCCGTCTCGAAGGATGAGGGCGGCCTCATGCTTCGAGACGGCGGCCATCGGGCGTCGAAGGCGCGCGTGTGCCGCCCGTCGGCCGCCTCCTCAGCATGAGGGCGCGAGAGGTCCGTCACTGTTGCACCAGGAAAAGAGCCACCGTCACGCCGCGCAGCCGGCAAAGCCTTCCCTGATCTTGTCCATGGGCAGCTTGCGGCCGATGAAGACGATGCGGCTTTCGCGTTTTTCGCCCGGCTGCCAGGGGCGTTGGTGGTCGCCGTCGAGAATCATGTGCACGCCCTGAAACACGAAGCGCTGATCGTCGTTTTTGAACGACAGGATGCCCTTGCAGCGCAGAATGTTCGGCCCCTCGATCTGCACGAGCTCCTGCACCCAAGGAAAGAACTTGTCGGGGTCGAGCGGCTGGTCGGTCTTGAGCGAGACCGATTGCATCTCTTCGTCGTGATAGTGTTTCAAACCGCCGTCGTGATGGTGCGCATGCCCATGCCCATGATCATGATCGTGGTCGTGGTGATCGTGCGTGCCGTCGCCGAGGAATTCCGGCTCGATCTCCATGATGCGGTCGAGGTCGAAGGCATTGCGCCCGAGCACCTCCGGCAAGGCAATCCTGCAGCGCTCGGTCTTGTGCAGCTTGGCGTACGGATTGATGCCGCGGATGCGCGCCTCCACCTCGCTGAGCGCGTCGGGCTCGACCAAATCGGTCTTGTTGAGCAAGATGACGTCGGCGAACGCGATCTGGTTCTTCGCCTCCGGCGCGTCCTTGAGGCGATCCTGCAGCCATTTGGCGTCGGCGACCGTGACCACCGCGTCGAGCTTGGCCTTGCGGCCGACATTGTCGTCCATGAAGAAGGTTTGCGCCACCGGCGCGGGGTCCGCGAGCCCCGTGGTCTCGACGATGATGGCGTCGAACTTGCCCTTCCTGCGCATCAGCCCGTCGATGATGCGCACGAGGTCGCCGCGTACGGTGCAGCAGATGCAACCGTTGTTCATCTCGAATATTTCTTCGTCGGCGCCGACGACGAGGTCGTTGTCGATGCCGATCTCGCCGAATTCGTTGACGATGACGGCGTACTTCTGCCCGTGCGGCTCCGACAGGATGCGGTTGAGCAGCGTGGTCTTGCCGGCGCCGAGATAGCCGGTGAGCACGGTGACGGGGACCTTGTCGGACATCGCGCAACTCCGTTTGGCCCTCGTATATATGCATCCGTCGCCGGATGCTATCGTGCGCCCGCCGGCTGGAGGCCTCAGGGCAAA
>JAFAHL010000333.1 GCA_019237215.1 Hyphomicrobiales bacterium
CAATCCGGTCCTCACCATCGGCCGGCAGATCGCCGAGCCCTTGCGGCTGCATCAGGGGCTGAGCCGCGAGAGCGTCGAGCAACGCGTGGTCGAGATGCTCGGCCTCGTCGGCATCGCCGAGCCGCGCCGACGCGCGCGCGAGTATCCGCATCAACTGTCGGGGGGCATGCGCCAGCGCGTGATGATCGCCATCGCGCTCGCCTGCCGCCCGAAGCTCCTGATCGCGGACGAGCCGACCACCGCGCTCGACGTCACCATCCAGGCGCAGATCCTCAATCTCATGACCGACCTCAAGCAGCGCGTCGGTGCCGCCATCATTCTCATCACCCACGACCTCGGGGTGGTGGCCGAACTCGCCGAACGCGTCATGGTGATGTACGCGGGCCGCAAGGTGGAGGAGGCGCCGGTCGCGGAGCTGTTCCGTTCGCCGCGGCATCCCTATACGCGGGGCTTGCTCAGCGCGGTGCCCAAACTCGGTTCCTCCCTCGCCGCAACGCAAACCAGGTTGGCCGAAATCCCAGGCGTGGTGCCGAACCTCAAGCAGCGCATCGCGGGTTGCGTATTCGCGAGCCGCTGTGCATTCGCCCGCGACCTGTGTCGGCGGGTGGCGCCCGCGCTGGAGGAGAAGGCGCCGGCGCATTTCGCCGCCTGCCATTTCGCCGCCAGGGCAACGGTGGCCGCATGAGCCCGGTCCTGCTCGAAGTCAACGATCTCAAGAAGCATTTCCCGCTGCGCGGCAGCTTGCTGCGACCCGGCGCGCTTCGGGTCTACGCGGTCGACGGCGTGTCGTTCCAGATCGACAAGGCGGAGACGCTGGCGCTGGTCGGCGAGTCCGGTTGCGGCAAGTCTACGGTCGGCCGCGCCATCCTGCGATTATTCGACATCACCGCCGGGCAGGTGGTGCTCGACGGTAGGCGCATCGACGACATGCCGGCGGGCTCGCTGCGGCCGCTGCGGCGGCGCATGCAGGTCGTGTTCCAGGATCCGCTTTCGAGCCTCAATCCGCGCCTGCGCGTGCACGATCTCCTCGCCGAGCCGATCCGCAATTTCGCCTTGGCCAAATCAACCGCCGATATGGAGGCTCGGATCGACCTGCTGCTGGAAAAAGTGAGGCTGCCGCGCGAGGCCAAGACGCGCTGGCCGCACGAATTCTCCGGCGGACAGCGCCAGCGCATCGCCATTGCGCGCGCGCTCGCCGCCGAGCCCGACCTCGTCGTGTGCGACGAGGCGGTCTCAGCGCTCGACGTTTCCGTCAAAGCGCAGATCGTCAACCTGCTGCAGGACCTGCAGCGGGAGTTCGGCCTTGCGCTTCTCTTCATCAGCCATGATCTCGCCATCGTCGAGCACATGACCCATCGGGTCGCGGTCATGTATCTCGGCAAGATCGTCGAGCTCGCCCCGAAGAAGAGCATTTTCGCCGCGCCCAAGCATCCCTATACCGAGGCGCTGCTCTCCGCCGTCCCGACGCCGGAACCCGGCGCGCGGCGCAGGCGCATCATTCTCAAAGGGGATGTGCCGAGCCCGATCAATCCGCCCAAGGGTTGCCGTTTTCACACCCGCTGCCCCTACGCCTTCGACCGCTGTCGCGCGGAGGAGCCGGAATTGCGAGCAATGCCGGACGGGCAGTTCGTCGCGTGCCACTTGCACGATCTGCCGGCGGCGCAAAATCCTTTGGCTGCAACCGGCCCGCACTGACGCGAGCATTTCTTCGCTAGTGTGGCGGTTCAGAAGTCCGCATCATTTTTGTAGCGAGTCCGAAATGCGGACTTCTGAACCAAAGCCACACTAGATCAATAAGTTGCTAGTGTCCTTCGATTCCGAAGTTCGCAAACGGGGCTGCGGCACAATGATGCGAACTTCGGAATCGGGACACTAGGGTGCCTTGTACTCCATCGCCTGCTTTGCGCGCTCGACCACGGCCGCTGGCGTGGCAAAGATCTTTTCGGCCAGCGTCTGCAATTCCTCGCCCGTGATCGGATCGATGACCACCCCGACCCTCTGCGCCTCGGCGAGCAGTTCCTCGTCGCGCATGGTTTTCATGAACGCCTCGCGCAGCGCCGCGACCCGCTGCGCCGGCACGCCGGGGGACATCATGTAGGGGCGGCCGAAGGTCTCGGAGCTGTAGATCAATTCCATCACCTGGCGATTCTCCGGCGTCGTCGCGAAGTCGACGGCGAGCGGGACGCCCATCTTGCTGATGTCGGGGTGGCCCCTGTCGTGCTCCTGCACGAGCACGCGGATGAAGCCGGATCGGAGCCAGTCCGGGCGTTGCGCGTTGAGGCTCGACCAGCTGAAGCCGCACAGTCCCCTGACCTCGTCCTTTTCGATGGCGAGCGTAATCTCGCGCGTGCCGGGATAACCGCTGACTAGACGAATTTTGGCGCCGGTCAAGTTGTTGAGCATCGCCGGATAGTCGCGCGTCGAGGTGCCGGGCTGGCTGGCGCCCATGATGAGCTCCCGTGTGAGCAGCTCCTTGAACGATTTCACGGGCGCGTCGGCGCGGGCGAGGCAAACGTAGTGGTCGATGGTCGCGGAGCCGAGATGGACGAATTTCGTGGCGTCGTGCCGCAGCCGCCGGGTGTCGCCGAGCAGCGCGTCGAGCAACGAGTCGAGAACGGCGCTGTTCTGCAGCGCACCGATGACGGTGCCGTCCCTCGGCGCGACGTTGAAGAGGTGCGCGGCGGCGGCGTTGCTGCCCGCGCCCGTCATGTTGGTCACCACCATGGCGGGATTGCCGGGGATGTGCTTGGGCATGTGCCGCGACAGGAGTCGCGCGTAGAGGTCGTAGCCGCCGCCGGCCGAAGAGCCGACGATCACCGTGATCTGCTTGCCCTTGTAGAACTGCGCGGCTGCATCCTGCGCGCTCGCCGGCGCGTGCGCCAACGCGGCGGCGACCACAACGCATGCCAAGCGCCACCACATCGCTTGCTCCACGGGACGCCCTTTCTTCAAGATTTCGTAGCGAAGAAGCCGCTCAATTCTTCCGCAGTTAGTTCCGGAGCTTCCTCTGGAAAGAAATGACCGACGTCGAGTGGTCTGCCGCGGACATCGTTTGCCCAGGTCCGCCATAAGGCAAGCGGGCCGCCGACCTCTGCGTACCAACTGCCTAACGGACCTCGACCGCTCCAAAGCACAAGAACCGGACACGCGATTTGTCGTCCGGCTCGGCGATCCTCCAAATCATGCTGGTGGTCGAGAGTCGCCGCCGCTCGATATTCCTCGCAGATTGCGTGGACGTGAGCGGGATCACGCAGCGCCTCGATATACGCCGCCCGCACGTCGGAGCCGAACGCGTTTGCAGGAGAGCCCCAACCGCCAAGCGCGTCATCGATCACGGCATCAGGCGCGGCTGACACCAACCGCTCAGGCAGCGGCTCGGGCTGCGCAAGCAACGACCACGGCCAGAACGCGGTCGCCAGCCGCTTGTCGGCCCCCTCCCAGGTGTCCGCGGTCGCAAGAATGTCAAGGACAGCGAGACGTTCCACTCGCTCCGGGTGATCGAGCGCGAGGCGGTAGGCGACCCGACCGCCCCGATCATGCCCGGCGACTGAGAAGCGCGGGAATCCGAGCTGCTCCATGACCGAAACCATGTCTCTCGCCATGGCCCGTTTCGCATACGGTGCATGGTCAGGAGCAGAGACGGGGCAGCCGCTGCGCCCATAGCCGCGAAGATCGGCGCAAATCACCGTGAAACGGCGAGCCAGCAAGGGCACCACGGAGCGCCACATCAAATGGGTCTGCGGAAACCCATGCAGCAAGAGCACGGCCGGTCCCGCCCCGAAACGGCGCAGAAAAATGCGCGTTTCCTGCGCTTGCACGTCGACCGCCGCAAAATTCTGAAACGTCGTGAGGCCATTCATGAGCGGCGCCCGGTTGACCATTGTGTCTCTAAATGTCGCGAATACCCCACTCTGCTCTTGAATGATGGGCTTTTCGGGACTTGAATTGCCCATAAGACACCGCCGAAGGGGGCGGACAATCAAGTCTGGTGTGGCTCGGCCTCGGCCCAGGTGCATGACGCTCGTGGGGCGGCGGTGACAAAGGCCGGCTCGGCTAGGGAGGTATCAATGCCCGAACTCAAACGCTTCATTCGGCTCTGCGTTGCGACTGCGATCGGCCTGGTCGTTTCGACCGGCCTCTTTTCCGCTCAGGCGCAGGAGCGCGAGCTGAAGGTTGGGTACATGAAGAATCCCATCCAAGATGCCTCGATCGATATGATGGAGACGTGGGCGAAGGCGCATGGCGTCAAGCTGACGCGCGTGCCGATGGCCTACAGCGTCTTCATGGAGAAGGTCACCGCGACGCTGACGGGCGGGACCGATCAGTTCGACGTCATCTGGCACAATGACGATTGGGGTCAGCTCTGGAAGAAGTGGCTGGACACGACCGACGACGTCAAGGGCATCGAGAACGCGGACCGATGGCCGCTGCTCGCGTTCTGGAACGATGAAAAGAAGCTCACGGTCGTGCCCATGGCGCACACCGTCGGCACGTTCTTCTACCGCTCGGACCTCGTCAAACCGGAGGAAGTTCCTACCACGTTCGCGCAGTTGGTTTCGGTGAGCCAACGGCTGCAAAAGGAAGGCAAGGTCAAATGGGGCTATGTCGGCGGCATGAGCATGAACAGCACCTGGTTCAGCTTGTGGTGGACCATGTGGGCGAACAATTGCGACATCCTCAAGCCGCTGTTCGAGCGCGACAACGATAAGCTCGCGGCCGCCAAGTTCGAGCCGGCGGTGACCGAGCCCTGCCATCGGGAGATCGTCGAGTTCTGGTGGGATGCGATCAATACCCACAAAATCAGTCCGCCCGGCATGACGGCATATGGGCGCAACGAGGCCAACGCCATCTTCATGGCGGGCGAGGCCGCTTTCACGCTCGTCGACTCGACCCATTTCGGCGAGTTCAACGATCCCAAGCGCTCCAAGATCGTCGGCAAGATCGGCATGGCGCCGTTCCCGGTGGGCCCACGCGCGCAGAGGCCGACGTCGTGGAACGAAATCTGGGGCTGGGCGGTCCCGAAGGGCGTACCGGCGGAGCGCAAGCAGCTCGCCAAAGAGATGCTCTCCGCGATGATGAGCGACGAGGCCGGGCAGATCGAGATGTGGAAGAAGACTGGCGGACCGCCGCCGAACATCAAGCTCTGGCCGAAGCTCGCAGCCGAAGACAAGGAGTTCGCGGCGCTCAAGCACGCGGTGTTCGACCAAACACCGATCACGCACTCGGCGTATTACTTCGCCGAGTGGCCGGCGGTGCACAAAGCATATTCCGACATGGCGATCGCGGCGCTCTCCGGCAAGCGCGAGGACATACCGAAGGTGTTGGCCGAACACGTCGAGAAAATCCACCGGGCCGCGACCGGCAACTAACGACTCTTATTTTCGTCCTGAACTGAACGCGTCGACGCGATGGCCCGGGAGCAGGTGGCTCCGGGCCATGGCGTGTTGAGGCGGTCTTGATGGAAGTCTCCTCCGGATGAACGAGAAGACGCGCTTCATGCTGGCGCTGATCACGCCGGCAGTGCTCGTGCTTGTGTTGTTCCAAGTCGTCCCCATTTTGACCGGGGCCAACGCCAGCTTCCGCGACTGGACGCTGTATGATCCCAAGCGGACCTGGATCGGGCTCGCCAATTACATCCACGTGCTTCGCGACGCGGAATTCCTGGGGATCGTGCTTCCGAACACGTTCGGCTTCATGTTCGCGAGCGTCACTCTTTCACTCCTCCTCGGCCTCGCGATCGCGCTGATGCTGAACAAGCGCTTCCGCGGGCGCTGGCTCGTTCAGTCCTTCGTTTTGCTGCCGCTGATGGTCGCGCCGGTCATTGCCGCCATCATGATCCGGTGGATGTTCAACGATCAGTTCGGCGTGGTAAATGCGGCGCTCGAGGGCCTCGGATTTGCGCCCGTCTCCTGGCTGACGCAGCGCTGGACGACGTTCTTCGTGATTCTGCTGACCGACGTGTGGCTGTGGACGCCCTGGTTTGCGTTGATCCTGCTCGCCGGCCTGCAAAGCCTTCCTCCCGAGCCGTTCGAGGCAGCGCGCATCGACGCCGCCAGCGCGTGGCGCACCTTCCGGCACATCACGCTACCGATGCTCCGCCCAGTCATGGTGGTCTGCGTCGTGATCCGCGCGATCGACGCGTTCCGCACGTTCGACATCGTGTGGACGATTTCCGGCGGTGGGCCGGCGCGCGCCACCGAGCTGTTCAGTCTCTACGCCTACGTCGAGTCCTTCCAGTTCCTCAATCTCGGCCGCGGCTCGGCCGCCGCCGTGATCGGGGCGGTCATCATCGTGATCTTCGCGCTGCTGCTCTACCGTCTCCTCAATCGCTTCGTGGAGGTGTCGAGGTGACGGACATTGCGATGGCGCCGGTCCGATCGGAGGGCTTTTTCGCAGCGCTCGCGCCGCGAGGAAAGGCGGTGTTGTTCGCGCTGACGGCGATCGGAGTTTGCCTGCTGTTCGCCTTTCCCGTGTTCTGGCTGGTGTTGACCTCGCTGCGTCCCGGAACCGGCGTCTACTACGTGCATCGGGGAACCGAATTCACGATCGACAACTTCCACGACGTGTTGACGCAGGAGATCGTCGTCAGGGCGCTGTTCAACAGCTTCATGATCTCGACGCTGGCGACGGTGCTTTCGCTCGGCGTCACGGCGACGTCCGGATACATGTTGTCGCGCTTCAAAGGACCGATCCCGAACACCTGGTTTTCATTGATCTACATTTTTCGCTGCGTGCCCTACGTCGCCTGGGTGCTCCCGCTCTATTTCGTGACGCAGCAGCTTCATATTTTCGACAGCTATTGGGGGCTGCTGCTGCCGCACATCGCCGTCCACATCTGCTTCTTCTCCTGGATCATGAAAGGCTTCTTCGACGGCATCGACCCGTCCATGGAATACGCCGCCATGATCGACGGCTGCTCGCGTTGGGGCGCGTTTTGGCGGGTTGCCATGCCAACGGCGATTCCCGGCCTCACCGCGCTCGCGATCTTGTGCTGGCTTTACACCTGGAACGAGTTCCTGTTCGCACTCATTCTGACGGCGCATGAAACGCCGATCTTGACGGTGGTGATGGCGCAGTTCGTTCACGAGCTCGGCATGGAATGGCACCTCATGAGCGCGACCGCGGTGATCGCGCTCGTGCCGGCGCTGATCGTGACGCTGTTCGGGCAGAGATACGTCATTCGCGGGCTCAGGATCTAAACGTCATGGCCGCCGTCGTCCTGACCAACGTGCACAAGGCTTACGGCCACGTGGTCGCGGTCAAGGACATCAATCTCGACATCAAGGATCGCGAGTTCGTCGTGTTGGTCGGTCCGTCGGGTTGCGGCAAATCGACGACGCTGCGCATGATCGCGGGCCTCGAGGAAATCAGCGGCGGCACCATCGCCATCGGCGGCCGGGTCGTGAACCACCTGCAGCCGAAGGACCGCGACATCGCCATGGTGTTCCAGAATTACGCGCTCTATCAGCACATGAGCGTGCGCGACAACCTGGCCTTCGGGCTGCGCAATCGCCGCGTAGCCGAGGCCGAGATCGGGGCTGCCATCGGCCGCGCCGCGAGAATACTGTCGATCGAGCCGCTGCTCGACCGCCGTCCCCGTCAGTTGTCGGGCGGCCAGCAGCAGCGCGTGGCGCTCGGCCGCTGCATCGTGCGCAATCCCAAGGTCTTTCTGTTCGACGAGCCGCTGTCGAATCTCGACGCGCAGCTGCGGGCGCAAATGCGGCTCGAGCTCAAGGAGCTACGGCAGCGGGTTCCGACGACCTCGATCTTCGTCACCCACGACCAGACCGAAGCGATGACGCTCGGCGACCGGATCGTGGTCATGAAGGAGGGTCTCGTACAGCAGGTAGGGACGCCGCTCGAGCTCTACCGCAGACCGGCAAACCGGTTCGTGGCAAGCTTCATCGGCTCGCCATCGATGAATTTCATTACCGCCGACGTGACGGCGGAAGCCGACCATTTCCTGCTGGCCTGCCGGGGCTGGCAGTTCAGGCTTCCGATCACGCGGTTTCCCGATCTCGGTTCGCGCGTGGGCCGATCGGTTTGCATCGGCATACGGCCGCAACATATCCGGCTGGGCGCGCCCGTGAACGCCAATCAGATTGCCTTCAAAGGCACTGTCATGGTCACCGAGCAGCTCGGCGACGAGCAGCTTCTCGCCGTTCGGCTCGGAGGCACTGAGATCCGGATCGCGGGCGTCGATCCCGATTTGACGCTTCCTGCCGGGTCGGCAATCGAAGCCGCGGTTGCAACCGACAACCTGCATCTCTTCGACGATCTCGAGGAGACGCGTTAGGCCCGCTCGTTGCCGACATCATCCATTTGCGAGCGGGCGTTTGCATCGCGCATAGTGCGTCGCTGACCTATCGCGAGGAAACCGATGCTCGATCTGCTGCAAGGAATTCGGATCATCAGTTTCAATCATTTCCTGCTCGGCCCCATGGGCATTCAGGCGCTGGCGGATCTCGGCGCCGATGTGATCGCGGTCGAGGCGCCGGAGGGAGCCTGGCAGCGCCACTGGAGCAGCGGCGACATCTGGCACGACGGCCAGGGAATGTTGCACATGTGCACCAACCGCAACAAACGCAGCGTGGCGCTCGATTTGAAGGCGCCCAAGGGCAAGGCGATCGCGTTCAAGCTCATCGACGGCGCCGACGTGGTGGCCGAGAATTTCCGCCCGGGCGTCATGGACAAGCTCGGCTTCGGCTACGACGTCTTGCGGCGGCGCAAGCCGTCTTTGATCTACGCGTCGGCGTCCGGCTACGGACCCGACGGGCCTTATGCGCAGCGGCCCGGTCAGGATCTGCTGGCGCAGGCGCTGTTCGGGGTCATGGCGATCACCGGGCAGCAGGCGACCGGCCCTCGTCCGGTCGGCGTGTCCGCGGTCGACCACCACGGCGCGGCGCTGTTCGCGATGGGAATCCTTGCCGCGCTGGTGCGCCGGGAGCGCACCGGCAAGGGCTGCCGCGTCGACGCGAGCCTGATGCAGGCGGCGCTCGATCTGCAGGCGGAATCGCTGGTGGCCTGGCTCAATGCGGCGAAGCGGCCGGCGACCGTAAACGCGCGCCGGCATATCGCCGGCTGGTACTACCCGGCTCCGTATGGCGTCTATGCCACGTTCGACGGCCACGTCGCCGTCTCGCTTTGCCCGTTGCAGGCGCTCGCTGACATCATCGAGGAGCCGCGGTTGGCCTCGTTCTCCGACCAGGATGCCTGGACCCGGCAGGACGAGATCGGCGAGATGATCGCCGCGCGGCTCAAGACGAAATCGACCGAGGACTGGAGCCGGCGCATGGAGCACGCGCAAATCTGGCACGCGCGCGTGCAGGGTTATGCCGACCTCGCTCGAGATCCGCAGGTCAAGCACATGCAGGCGTTGGTGACGGTTGAAGGCGCAGGCGAAACCGGCGCGCCGGTCACGCTGGTCAATCATCCGGTGCGCTACGACGGCGAGGCGGCGGCCATTCGACTGCCGCCGCAGCAGCTCGGTGCGCAGACCAGGGAAGTGCTCGCCGAGATTGGCCTCGGCGCGGCCGAGATTGCGGCGCTCGCGCGCGATGGCGTGGTACGCCTCGACGAGCCGTGATGCCCAACCCGACGCAACGACCTTATACTACGGGGCCCAAGATACTACGGCGCCCAAGTATACTACGGGAAGTGCCGCTCCGCATAAGCTCCGGGATGCCCAATGCAGGACTTCTACGTCAAGCTCGGCGATACCGTCACGTTCGCCAAGACCGTCGGGGAAACCGACATCTACCTCTTTGCCGGGATCACCGGAGATTTTTCGGTGAACCACGTCAACGAGCAATACATGACGCAGTCGAAATTCGGCCGGCGCATCGCGCACGGCGCGTTGATCGTCGGCTACATGTCGACCTGCTCGACCATGATGATCGACAAGTGCCGAGGCGCCACGCGCGAGACGACGCCGGTGTCGCTCGGCTACGATCGGGTGCGTTTCCTTGCTCCGGTGTTCATCGGCGACACCGTCACGCTTACCTACACCATCGCCGAGGTCGATCCGCAAAAGGGGCAATCGCTCGCCGACATCGAGGTGATGAATCAGAATGGCGTGCGGGTGGCGGTCGCGCGCCACATTCTGCGCTGGGTCAAAAACTTGGATCAACGGGACGCTTGACCGATGCGCCTCAAGGACAAGGTCGGCATCTTTACGGGCGGTGGCTCCGGCATCGGTCGTGCGACCGCGCTCGCTCTCGCCGGCGAAGGCGCGCGGCCGGCCCTCCTCCTGCCGGCGCGATGTTGCTTGCGGCTTCGGATTCCCATTACGATGCATGCGGATCGATCGCGGCAGGCGTGATCTGCGCGGAAATCGCCTTGCAGAGGAGAATTGTATGTCGGGCAACGTCACCGAGGTGCTGGCCGGCTTTGCGGCATCGCTGCAATACGACGATCTTTCGCCCGAGGTGCGGGACCACTGCAAGAACCTCCTGCTCGATACCTTGGCATGTGCGGTCGCCGGACACCGCGGCGAGGAGACGCAACAGCTCGCCGCGCTCGCGTCGGGACTGGCGCAATCCGACGAGAGCAGCGTCATCGGCGGCGAGGCGCTGTCGCTCGCCGGCGCGACACTTCTCAATGGTTATCTCGTCACCGCGGTCACGATGTGCGACGTGCACCGCTCGACGCTGACCCATGTGACGCCGGAAGTGATGCCGCCCGCCTTGGCGATCGCCGAGCGCGATGGGTTGTCGGGCCGCGACCTCCTCGTCGCCATCGCCGCCGGATGCGAAGTGACGACGCGGATCGGAATCGGCCTCGATTATCCCGCGTTCCGCGCCAAGGGCTGGCACGGTCCGGGGGTGTTGGGCCCGTTCGGCGCTGCCGCGGCGGTCGGCCGGCTTCGCCGGTTCGACGCCGAAACCATGGCGAGAGCGTTCGGCCTCGCCGGCAGCCAGGCCGCCGGCACCTTCGCCGCGTGGGGAACGCCCACGGTGAAGTTCCACCAGTGCCGCGGCGCGCTCTCCGGCCTGATCGCGGCGCTGCTGGCGGAGCAGAACTTTCTGGCGACGCGCGAATTTCTGACCGCCGAGGACGGCGGCCTGTTCAACGTCTACGCGAACGGCGGCCGCCCCGCGGCCGTCACCGCCGATCTCGGAAAACGTTGGGAGCTCGAACAGATCGCGTTGCGCCTGTGGCCGTCCGCCTCCTCGATCCAGGGCATGAACACCGCCATGTTCGATCTTATCGAACGCCACAAGATCGATGCCGCGAAGGTGAAAAAAATCCGCGTCGCATTGAGCCAACCGGCGTTCGATCTGCACGGCAAGCTCGCGCGCTACAAGGGGAAATTCGACGCGCTGATTTCCGCCCACTACACCGCGGCGGTGATCCTGCACGATCAAGCGCTCACGCTCGCCCAGTTCGAGCCCGCTCGCTACGACGATGCGAAGATGCGGCGCGCCGCCGCCGAGCAGATCGAGGTCCGTCCCGATGCGGCGCTCACCGGCGTGCAGGCGGTGGTCGAGATCGAGAGCGACGGCACGACGCTTAAGGCGCGCTGCGAGCACCCTCGCGGCTCGGCCGAGAACCCGCTGTCGCGCGCTGAGATCGAGGGCAAATTCCGCACCTATGCGGACGGCGTGCTCAGCCCATCCGCCATCGCGAGCACGATCGACGCCGTCGGCGATCTGGAAAAGCTCGGCTCGGTGCGAAAACTCATGGACATGTTGCGCGCGGCGCCGCGGCGCGCTCGAGCCGAACGCGCGACGCTGGCCGCGGCCCGGGGCTGAGGTGCGGAAGCCTGCACTGCCAGAGCGGTGATGTGGACAGCGTCGACCGCGGCACTACGACGGACGGTGCCACATCGTCCCCTCCCCCACTTGCGGGCGAACTCGGGTTTACCCGAGTTCGGTCACCTGTTGACTGGCCGAAGTCGGATAAATCCGACTTCGGCTGGAGGGACAGGGAGAGGGAACGCAACATGAGAGAGCATTTCGATTCCTTGGAGAAAGCCGCCGCCGCCAGATACGCGAGCGCCGCAAGCAAGCAGGCACTGTTCGAGCGTTCCGACGTGTTGTCACTGCATATGCGCTCCTGGAGAAGTCGGACGGACTATGCTCACTGCGCGCCGAGTGTGCTAATATTTGTCCAACGAGCCGTTGAAGAAGCGGCCGCACTACGGGAGGAAAGCGATGGGCATTTTCACCGATACGACGGGATGGCAGACGAAGGCCTTATGGACGGGGACCGCTGTACTGGGCGCGGTTTCGTTCGCGATTGTCGCGCTCAACCGGGGCGAAGCGGTCAATGCCGCGTGGTTGGTCGTCGCCGCAGTTTGCGTCTACTTCATAGCCTACCGGTTCTACGGCCTTTTCGTCGCCGACCGGGCGCTCGGCGTCGATGGCACGCGGCCGACGCCCGCCGTTCGTCATAACGACGGTCTCGATTACGTCCCGACCAACCGCTACGTGCTCTTCGGGCATCACTTCGCGGCGATCGCCGGGGCCGGTCCGCTGGTCGGCCCGGTGCTCGCCGCCCAAATGGGCTATCTGCCGGGCACGCTGTGGATCCTCGCCGGCGCCGTGTTCGCCGGTGCGGTCCAGGACATGACCGTGCTGTTCCTCTCGACCCGGCGCGATGGCCGTTCGCTCGGCGACATCGTCCGTGCCGAGATGGGGCCGATCGCCGGCACGATTGCGGGCATCGGCATCCTTCTGATCTGCGTCATCGTGCTAGCGGTTCTTGCCCTCGTCGTCGTCAAGGCACTGACCGGCAGTCCGTGGGGAACCTTCGCGGTGTTTTGCACGATCCCGATCGCGTTGCTGATGGGGATCTACAACCAGTTCATCCGCCCCGGCCATGTCGGCGAAATGTCGCTCATCGGTTGCGTTCTGCTGCTCGGGGCGCTGATCTACGGAAGGACCGTATCCGAGACGCCTGCGCTCGCCGCCTATTTCGACTTCAAGGGCGAGACGCTCGCACTGATCATCATCGGATATGGATTCGTCGCCTCCGTGCTTCCGGTTTGGCTGCTGTTGGCGCCACGCGATTATCTCTCGACCTTCCTCAAGATCGGCACCATCACGTTGCTGGCCGTCGGCATCATCATCGTGCGCCCCGATCTGCAGATGCCGGCCGTGACCAAGTTCATCGACGGCAGCGGGCCGGTTTGGGCCGGCAGCGTGTTCCCATTTCTGTTCATCACCATCGCCTGCGGAGCGGTGTCCGGATGGCATTCCCTCATTGCCTCGGGAACGACGCCGAAGATGATCGAGAATGAACGCCAGATCGTGTTCATCGGATACGGCGGGATGCTGATGGAGTCGTTCGTCGCCATCATGGCGATGATCGGGGCGAGCGTGATCCATCCCGGCGTCTACTTCGCGATGAACAGCTCGGCGGGGCTGATCGGCACCACGGCCGAGCAAGCCGCGCAGGTGATCTCGTCCTGGGGGTTTGTGGTGACCCCGAGCGAGATCACCCAGATGGCCAAGGATGTCGGCGAGACGACGATCATGTCGCGCACCGGGGGAGCGCCGACACTCGCCGTCGGCATGGCGAGCATCCTATCGTCCTTCCTCGGCGGCCAGACGGTCATGGGAATTTGGTATCACTTCGCGATCCTGTTCGAAGCGCTGTTCATCCTGACCACGGTCGATGCCGGAACGCGGGTGCTTCGATTCATGATCCAGGATCTGATCGGCAATGCGGTGCCGGCATTCAGGGAGACCTCGTCCTGGACCAACAACTTGATCGGGTCGGCGCTTTCGGTGGTGTTGTGGGGATATTTTCTCTACGTGGGCGTGATCGACCCATTGGGCGGGATCTGGACGCTATGGCCTCTGTTCGGCACCGCCAACCAGATGCTCGCGGCGATCGCGTTGACGCTGTGCACGGTCGTGCTGTTCAAGATGAAACGCGAGCGTTTCGCGCTGGTGACCATTGCGCCTGCGACTTGGCTCGTCGTGTGCACGACGGTCGCTGGATTGGAAAAGGTGTTCAGTCCAGATCCGAACGTGGGATTCATCAGCCACGCGCTCAAATACGGAGAGGCGATCGCAGCCGGCCAGCTGTTGGCGCCGGCAAAGTCGATCGCCGAGATGACTCGAATCGTCGTCAACGACTACATCGATGCGACGCTCGCCGCCGTGTTCGTGCTGGTCGTCGTGGCGACCGTGATCTATGCCCTGATCGACATTTGGAAGGCGCTGGCCAGCCCGCAGGCGACCGCGGTGGAAATCGGGCTCGCCGGCGCGGCCGCGGGAGGTAGCCATGCCTGACCTGCAGGACTTGTTCGATCGCTCCGCGCGGGCGGCGGGCGCGACCGTCTATTGGACCAGACGAACGGCGCGCCTGATGATCGGCGTTCCCGACTACGACACCTACGTCGCGCATCGGCGAGCCAACCATCCGAAGGAGCCGATCATGACGTATGTGGAGTTCTTCCGGGAGCGCCAGCAGGCGCGTTATGCCGTCGGGAAAGGTCGGTTCCGAGGCTGTTGCTAGGCACGACGTGGCGAAGCGGGTCCCGTCGGGGCTGGGCCGATCGAACCGTCCGCCCCGATACTTTCACCACGTTTGCAGCGGCTCAAGTCTCATTGCCGACGGTGCCCGAAATGGGCATTGTTTCACGCGAAGATGCGGGATCATACCGGCTCAGAGAAGGTTCGATGTCGCTTGAGGCTTGTGTCCAGACCATCCTCATCGTGATCCCGCGGCGCGCCATCCCCGGGGTGGCCGCGCGGCTCCGGTCGGAGCTACGGGCCTTGCGTTGGCGTCCTTTCGATCATCGTCGTTATTCTCTCATGCTGCGGGGCTATCTCTAGCAGCGGCGCATGCCCGGCGTCGTGCACGTGCCTACCGATCCTCTTTTAAGAAAACCAGGAGCTGACCATGACAATGCTCGATGACGTCCTCGGGGCCGCGGTCCCGGGCGCCAAAAACCGGATTTGCACGCTCTGGAGGAGGCGCAAGGCCAAGCCCGGCAGCGATCCTTCCTCGACCGGCATGTTCGTGGGCAAATGCTTGATCGCGGTTCTCATCTGCGCCGGGGCGGCACTGATGATGCCGGATGCGGCGAGCGCTAAGGCGAAAAAGGGGGGTGCCAAGGCGAGCGCGCCTGCGGCGCTCGATGCGCAAGCCATCGATGCAGCCCAGCTGCCGGCGCCATCCGGCAAAGGCCGCGCGCGCGCTCCCAGCGCGGCCGCACTCATCAAGGCGGAGATATTGCTCGATCGCGCCGGCTTCTCACCCGGCCAGATCGACGGCAAGACCGGTAGCAACTATCAAAAGGCTGTCGCCGCGTTTCAGGACGCAAACGGAATCAAGCCGAGCGGCAACCTCGACCCGCAAACCTGGGAGCGCCTGACCGCGACATCCAGCGACCCGGCGCTGGTCGAGTACGAGATTCAGCCGGCGGACGTGAAGGGCCCTTTCAACGAGACCATTCCGGCGGGGTTGGAAAAAAAGGCGGAGCTCAAGACCCTCAACTTCACCGGCCCGCGTGAGCTGCTCGCCGAAAAATTTCACATCGACCCGGCGCTATTGACGCGGCTCAACCCGAAGGCGCCGCTCGAAACCGCCGGCACCAAAATCATGGTGCCGAACGTTGCGAGGAAGCCATCGGAGGCGAAGGTCGCCAAAGTCGTGGTGGACAAAACCCACCGCACCGTGCGCGCGCTGGACGGCGAGGGAAAGCTGATCAGCTTTTACCCGGCGTCGGTCGGCAGCGAGGAGCGGCCCGCCCCCAGCGGTACGCTGCCCATTCGTTCCGTCGTGGAGAACCCGACCTATCACTACACCCCCAAGCTCAACTTCAAGGGCGTGAAGGCGAAAAAGCCCTTTGAGATCGCAGCCGGTCCCAACAATCCGGTCGGCAATACCTGGATCGATCTCGGCGACGGCTACGGCATCCACGGCACTCCGCAACCGGAGAACATCGGCAAGACCGAGTCGCACGGATGCGTCCGCCTCACCAATTGGGACGCTCAGGCCCTGGCGAAAATGGTCCACAAGGGAATCAAGGTCGATTTCATCAACTAACCGCGGGAGCCGACGAAGCGAGGATCGGCGCCCAGGTCAGTGCGCGGCAGCGTCAGTGCGCGGCGGCGTCGCGGCGCAGGTCGCGCCGCAGGTCGGAATCGGTGGCGAGCGGCGGCTGGTCGCCGAAGCGCGCGCGATAGACCTGCATGTTCTCCATCACGCGCTGCACGTAGTTGCGGGTTTCCATGAACGGGATGCGCTCGACCCAGTCGACGGGATCGACTTTCGGGTCGCGCGGATCGCCGAAGACCGCCATCCAGTCCTGCACGCGCCCGCGCCCGGCATTGTAGCCCGCGAACGTCAGGATGTGGTTGCCGCGATAGTCCTGCAGCAAGCCGGCGAGCTCGGCGGCGCCCACTTTCAGGTTGTAGGGCGAGTCGTTCTTGAGGCGTTTGACGTCGTAGGTGCAGCTGAAGCGCTTGCAGGTATCCCGTCCGGCCTCCGGCGTCACCTGCATCAGCCCCATCGCCTGGGCGCTCGACCAATCGGCTGGATCGAACGCGCTCTCCTGGCGAATGATGGCAAACAGCGTGGCATTATCGACATCGATGCCCGGGCCGACCGGCGAATATTGCGGCACGCCGACGGTCGGAAACGCGTAGTAGTCGAGCGGCAAGCCGCGCGCGAGCGCGCCCTTGCCCATGTGCAGCATGCCGCGCGCGTCCTCGTACTGCTCCGCCAATTCGCCGAGCGCGGACAACGTGCCGGCGTCGTTGCTCGACTCCCCGATGCTGGCCATCAGCGTAATGACCAGCTGGCGTTCCTTGAGCGCGTAAAGGATCTCCACCGCGCGCACGAGCTCGAGCCGTCCGGCCTCAGCCTCCTTGTCCGGCTTCGGCGGCGGCGGCGCCAACGCGAGTGCCGGCAGCCCCAGCCGCGCGCGGGCGAGCTGGCCGTAATAGGCGGCCGAACCGCGTGCTGCCATCTCATACTCGGCCCGCGCCCGCTCGCCCTGGTGCAACGCTTCCGCCACGCGCCCGAGCCAGTAGTGGGAGCGCGCGTGCGAGGTCGGATGGCGGGTCACGTCCTGGATGCGCGTGAAGTGCGTTGCCGCAGTTTCGGGATCATCGAGAAAGCGCAGCGCGATCCAGCCCGCCATGAAATGGCGCTCGATGCGCGAGTTTTCTTTGCTCGGCTCGGCCCCCTCCGCGACCACGCGATAGGCCGAGCGGGCATCCCCCATGTCGAGCAGCTTGCGCGCCATGATGCGCCGTTCGACCCACCATTCTTCGCCATCATGAATCTCGTCAAGGCCGGACGGCGCGGACAGCAGCACCTGCGCCGCTTCGGCGAACTTGTTGTCATGGCGCAGAACATACGCCTTCACCAACAGATAATCGGGATCGTGGCGCGCGTCCGCCGGGACGGCATCGAGCAATTTCTTGACATCGGCGCCCTTGCGGTTGATCGCGATGCGCGCCTGCGCGATTGCAACGTCGGCGGTACCCAATCGACGCGCCGCCCGCAGCGCCGCCTCGTTATCCGCTGCGATCACTCGCTTTTCCATGCGCGCCCTGTGATCGGCGCGGCCGAGAAACTCCGAATAGCGCTCGAGCGCCTGCTTTTCGACCTCGGCGGAGAGCGAATGGTTGCGCCAGGCCTCGCGGATCAACGGCTTG
>JAFAHL010000575.1 GCA_019237215.1 Hyphomicrobiales bacterium
GGTCGGAGGATCACGGTTGAAGGTTGCGGGCGCGGCGCGCCGACCGCATGCGTCGTGGCGCACGTCCGCCACGGCGGCGAAGAGGTAGACGATGAGCCAGAGGGCGACAATCGACGTTAGGTGTAGGCGTTCGCAATCATCGAGGCCCGTGCTCGCAAACAGAGCGGCTTCCTGCTCGAATTAGCTGACAATGGAGCGGCGCTGCTGCTCACATTATCTGCCACTGTGCTCGCCATCATGGCGTTGTGCTCGCCAACGGAGGCTTGTGCTCACATTGGCTGCCAATGAGATTCGGCTGTGCAAATGGTGCCGGCCGGCTGTTCTCGATTACCAACGTTTCTGACGGCCCCCGCCGCGCGCTGTCCGAACCGCCCTTGGGGGCATATTTCGCTTCTCAAAACTGTTCTCGATTGCTTTGTTCCGAAACTCTAGGCATATGATGAGTTTCGAGAACAAAGGTGCCGGATGCGCGTCGGGTACGCCAGGGTCAGCACCAGCGACCAGTCGCCCGAGTTACAGCTCGACGCGCTCCAACGTGCGGGCTGCGAGAAGATCCTCACCGAGAAGGCATCCGGGGCGAAGGCAGACCGGCCCGAGCTGGCGCACGTCCTGCGGGACGTGCTGCGCCAGGGCGACGTGCTTGTGGTGTGGAAGCTCGACCGGCTGGCCCGGTCGCTGAAGAAGCTGATCACGACGGCGGAGGAACTCGAGGGACGAGGCATCGGTCTGGTGTCGCTGACTGAGAACATCGACACGACGACGCCCGGCGGCGTGCTCGTGTTCCACGTGTTCGGAGCGATCGCGCAGTTCGAGCGCGCCCTGATCCGCGAACGAACCGCTGCCGGCCTTGCCGAGGCACGCCGACGCGGCCGCAAAGGCGGGCGTCCGCCGGCATTCAAGGCCGGCGACGTCACCGCGGCGCGTGCCTTGATGAAGGAGGGTAAGCTGCCGGTGCGCGATGTGGCGAAGCGCATGGGCGTGTCGGTTGCCACCCTGTACCGCCATGCCGGTAAGCGCGGTACCGGCGATGATGCTGCAGACGCCGCCGCGCATGACTAACCGCTCGAAACGGCCGCCGGGCGAGGCGTTGGTCGATCTGCGCCGCCGCCTGGCGTTGCTGTCGCCGCGCGATCCGGCCCGATCCGAGGTGATCGCGCGTGCGGCCGCGGCGTACGGTGTGTCGGTCTGGACGATCTATCGGGCGCTACGCGAACTGACCCGGCCGAAATCGGTGCGCCGCTCCGACCATGGTTCGACTCGCGCCGCGCCTGCGGCCGCGATGGAGCGGTACGCCGAGATCATCGCCGCACTCAAGATCAGGACCTCGAACAAGAAAGGGCGCCACCTCTCGACGGCGCGCGCGATCCGTCTCCTCGAGGAGGATGGTGTCGAAACACCGGAAGGCTTGGTGCGCGCGCCGGTAGGTCTGCTGAAGCGCCCAACCATCGATCGTCTGCTGCGTGCTTCGGGCCTGGACTACGCGCGCGTCACAAGCCCGGTTGCGGCGGTACGCTTCCAGGCGAAGCGATCCAATGAGCTCTGGCAGTTTGACATGAGCCCGTCCGACCTCAAACAGGTTGAGGCCCCGCTCTGGATCGAACATGGCCGCGGCAAGCCGACATTGATGCTGTTCTCAGTTGTCGATGACCGGTCGGGAGTCGCCTACGACGAATATCGCTGCGTCTACGGCGAGGATGCCGAGTCCGCGCTGCGCTTCCTGTTCAACGCCATGGCTCCCAAGCCGGAGGCCGAGCTGCCGTTCCAAGGCATTCCAACCACGATCTACATGGACAACGGCCCGGTCAGCCGCTCGAAGGTGTTCCAGTCGGTGATGAGCAGCCTCGGCGTGCGCGTGCTGACCCACATGCCGCCGTCGCAAGCCGAGCGCCGCACGGCTGCGCGTTCGAAGGGCAAGGTCGAGCGTCCGTTCCGCACCATCAAGGAGGTGCATGAAACGCTGTACCACTTCCACAAGCCGAAGGACGAGGCGGAAGCCAATCTCTGGCTACGCCGTGCGCTCGTCACCTACAACAACGGCGATCATCGCAGCGAGCCGCATAGCCGGGTCGAGGACTGGTTGAAGCACCTACCGCCCCCTGGCGTGCGGGTGATGTGCTCGTGGGAGCGGTTCTGCGCCTTTGCGCGGGAGCCGGAGCGTCGCACTGTTGCCGGCGACGCGACCGTCTCGGTCGAGGGCGCATCCTACGAAGTCGAGCCTGAGCTTGCTGGCGAGACGGTGACTCTCTGGTGGGGGCTGTTTGACCAGGACCTGTATGTCGAGTTCGGGGGCAAGCGCTTCGGGCCGTATCAGCCCTCGCGTGGTGCGATCCCGCTCTATCGCTACCGCAAGTACCAGAAGAGCCGAGCCGAGGAGCGGCTCGACAAAGTCGTGCGGCTCGCCGATCAGCTCGGGCTGCCGCGCGCTGCGGTGAGCGGCGCGGACAGACCTTTGCCGTCCCTGCCGTTGGGAGCGGCATCCATGCGGGTGCGAGGCACACCGTTTCCTGAGCCGGAGGCCGGCGACATCGCGTTCCCAACGCCGTTGGCTGCCAAGCTTGCGATCTCAGTTCAGTTGTCCAAGCCGCTTGGCAGCCTGCCTGATGGCGACCGCGCATTCATCGACGCGCTGCTGGCAGAAACGCTCGATCGGCAAACTGTCGCTGCACGCGTGCGCGAGTACTTCAAGAAAGCAGGGAGAGGCTGATGCTCGCCGACGTGCAGACGCGGTTCGGGCTGGCGCGTCCTTTTCATCGGGTTGGTAACTATGAGACCGAGCATCAGCGTGCCCTGGTCCGCGAGGTATGCGCGGTCGTGCAAACGGGCCGGCTGGTTGTCGTTTCGGGGCTGGTCGGCTCGGGTAAGACGCACCTTCTGACACGCATTGAGGAGGAACTCGCGCGATCGAACAGGATCGCGGTCGCAAAATCGCTGGCGGTCGACAAGCGCCGGACGTCGCTGCCGTCCCTTATCGAGGCAATGTTCTACGACCTGACGCCCGGCGACCGCAGCCAGGTCAAGATCCCCAAGCAGCCTGAGCGGCGGGAGCGCGAATTGCGCGACCTCATGCGCAAGAACAAGCGTCCGGTCGTGCTGATCGTCGATGAAGCCCACGAGCTGCACCACAAGACGCTGACCGGGTTCAAGCGCCTGATGGAGTTGGCCACCGGTGCCGGCGTGGTCCTGTCGGTGCTGCTGATCGGACATCCCAAGCTGCGCAACGACCTCCGCCGGCCGCAGATGGAGGAGATCGGCTACCGCACCACCACCTTCGAGTTCGAGGGTGTGTCCGACTATCGCCGTGAGTTCATCAGCTGGCTCCTGAAAAGCTGCGCGCAGGACGGCGTCGAACCAGGCGATCTGATGGATACGGAGGCGGTTGATCTGCTGGCCGAGCGGCTGCGCACCGCGCTGCAGATCGAGATGCATCTGACATTGGCGTTCGAGCACGCGTTCCGCCTGGGCGAGAAGCGCGTCTCCGCCGAGGTTGTCGAGCAGGTGCTGTCGCGAGCCATCGACGAACTTGAGCCGACCCTGACCCGCAACGGCTACGACGCGCCCGCACTGACCGTGCTGCTCAAGGCCAAGCCCGCCGAAGTTCGCGACTTCCTTGCCGGCACGCTCCCTGGCGATCGCACCCGCGAGTTCACCGAGCAACTCCGCATGGCAGGCGTCCCCGTTTGAGCCGAGCGGGATCATCCGGCGCTCGTTGGCACGGAATGTGGACACAAGCCTCCGTTGGCGAGCACGACGCGATGATGGCGAGCACAGTGGCAGATAATGTGAGCAGCAGCGCCGCTCCATTGTCAGCTAATTCGAGCAGGAAGCCGCTCTGTTTGCGAGCACGGGCCTCGATGATTGCGAGCGCCTACATGTAGCGCAGCCGCATGGAGCCATCGGGCAAGTGCAGCAGCATGATCTTGGCCCCGCGCATGGCGATGCCGGGGCCGCTGGTCTTGACGCAATGGACGGCGCCGCCGACGCTGAATGTCAGGGCTTCGGACAGGACGCGCTCCTCGCGCCGCGCCAGCGCCTCCTCGAGCGCATCGGCGCCCTTGGTCCAGGGACGATGGGCGTCTTGGCTGTTTCGCGGCGGCACGGCGAACTTTTCGTTCCATGCGGCGATGAAGGCGGGCGTGAAGGCCTG
>JAFAHL010000655.1 GCA_019237215.1 Hyphomicrobiales bacterium
TAGCGAACCTCGTTACCCATGCCGAACTGCCGGTGCATGCGGAAAAAATTTCCCCAGAAGCGCTTGTAGGTCGCGGGCTCGAGCATGCGGCGAATCTTGACCTGCTGCACGATCGGCCGCTCGCGGTCCGGAAGGCCCATCTCCACGACGGGGTCGGTCTTGTAGAAGCTGATGACGTCGACGATCGCTTGATACTCCACCCAATTGACGCCGGCCGCGTCGGCGACATGGCCGGTGGCGATGCGAATCCATTCCGCCTTCGGATGCAGCGCGATCTTGAGAAGCGAGGAGCCGGTCGACATCAACCACAGGACCGGGCCGCGCTTGCCGAGCGACGGATCGAGCTTCAACGCGCGATCGACGATCTCCATCATCAACGCGCCGCCGAGGCTGTGGCCGGACACCACCACTTCGTCATAGGTGCGATCGCGGGCGCGCTCGACGAGTTCGCGCGCGAAACGATCGATGCGTTGGTCGAGCCCGGCGCGACTCCGGTGGACGAGTTCGTCGGCGAAAATCCAATCGTCGAGGAGATAGTGAATGAGGAAAAAGCGTCCCGGCCAGTAGATACCGCCGACGAAGGCGGCGATCGCCAGCAGCGCCGCGAGCGGCGCCGGAACCGGCACGCCGAGGCGGATCAGCACGTAAGGAATGGCAACCGCAATTCCGATCAGCGCCGCAAGCAGAAAGAACGGATAGAGGAAAAAGAGGAAATAACGAAAGCTGGTGCGGAGATAACGATAGGCGGCGCCCGAGACGATGAAATCGCCGAGGGCGAGAATGCCGCGCGGCACGCGCTCGAGATTGGAGCGGGCGAAATCGGCGATGACGAAGTCGTCCCAGCGCAGCAGCACGAAATCGGTCTCGGTGCGCCAGTTCTTTCCTTTTGTATCGATCTTCCAGCTGGCGAGCCCGTCCTTGTCGTTGGCGATCGGCGCCGAGGCAACGGCTTCGACGTTCCAGGTTTTTTCGAAGCGCTCGAGTTCGCGCACGAAGCGCTGCTGCGACCAGTGGGGATCGATCGGCTCGTAGCCGCTGACGCAGAGGAAACAACGCTTTTTGACGAGCTCGGCTGCCATGACCCCTGCGCGGATACCGCCCCTTTGCTCAGGCGGCAAACTCCCTAAGGAAAGGCGCTCGAATCCGCAAGTTCGCGGCCAAATACGGCCCCTCCCGGGGCCTTTCGCGCGTCATTCGCGGCATTGAAAGGCCCCGCAACGTCCGCTATAGGAGCCGCGACCCTTGGGCTACGAAACGGCCGTACTTTCCGGCATTTTGGGCCGTATGTCGCACCGGAGTTCGCGGGCGCGACCGGAGATTTTTTATGTCATCGACCTTCGACACGGTCGCCAATATCATCGCCGAAACTTGCGACATCCCGCGCGACACCATCACGCCGGACAGCCACGCCATCGACGATCTCGGCATCGACAGCCTCGACTTTCTCGACATCGCGTTTGCGATCGACAAGGCGTTCGGGATCAAAATGCCGCTCGAGCAATGGACGCAAGAGGTCAACGACGGCAAGGCGACGACCGAGCAGTATTTTCAATTGAACAACTTGTGCACCCGCATCGACGAACTTGTCGCTGCCAAGGGCGCCTAACGCGCTCGCATGAATCTCGAGCACTTTCAGCTGATCGACCGAATCGTCGATCTCGATCTTGCTCAGCAAACCATCCGAACCGAGGCGCGCGTCCCGACCGCATCCACGATCTTCGAAGGGCACTTTCCCGGCTATCCGTTGATGCCGGGCGTGCTGCTGATCGAAGCCATGGCGCAGACCTCCGGCTGGCTCGTCATCGCCGTGACCAAATTCTCGCGCATGCCGTTCTTTGCCGCGCTGAAGGAGGCCAAGCTGCGCTCGTTCGTGGCGCCCGGCCAAAGTCTTTCGCTCTCCGCCAAGTTGCTGCACGAAGGCTCGGGCTACGCCGTCACCAAGGCCGACATCCGGTGCGACGGCAAGCTCACCTGCAATGCCGAGATCACCTTCCGGCTGGTTGAATTCCCCAACGCGGAATTCCGCGCCAGCATGGAGAAGATGGCCGCGATCCTCGAGTTCCCGATGGGGACCCTCGCTCATGGCTGATGCGCCGCGCGAGGTCTGGATCACCGGCATCGGCATCGTGTCCTGCCTCGGCGAAGGCGCCGAGGCGCATTGGCAGGGCCTCGCCGAACGACGCATCAAGGTCGACGCCGAAACCTTCGCTCCCTACCTCGTCCACCCGCTGGCGCCGCTCGATCTCGAGAAGCAGATCCCGAAGAAGGGCGACCAGCGTCAGATGGAGCCGTGGCAGCGAATCGGCACCTACGCGGCTGGGCTCGCGCTCGCGGATGCCGGCGTGAAGGGCAATGCCGAACTGCTCGCGCGCATGGACATGATCGTCGCCGCCGGCGGCGGGGAGCGCGACGTGGCGGTCGATGGCGCGATCCTGTCCAACAAGCCCAAAGCCGCCAATCCCGAGGCCTTCCTCAACGAACGGCTGATGAGCGACCTGCGCCCGACGCTGTTCCTGGCGCAACTCTCCAACCTGCTCGCCGGCAATATTTCGATCGTCCACGGCGTCACCGGCTCTTCGCGTACGTTCATGGGCGAGGAGGCGGCGGGCGTCGACGCGGTACGCATCGCGCTCGCGCGCATCACCGCCGGACAAAGCGAACTGGCGCTGGTGGGCGGATCGCACAACGGCGAGCGCGAAGACTTGCTGCTGCTCTACGACGCCGGCGGACATATGTTGCGCGGCGCTTTCCAACCGGTCTGGGAGCGCGCGAAGGGCATGGTGCTCGGCTCGCTCGGCGCGTTCCTCGTTCTGGAGGCGCGCGGCCACGCCGAGGCGCGCAACGCCAAGCCACTGGCGCGGCTGTCAGGAGTATTGTCGGAACGCTCGGGCCGGCGGGCTGGCGCAATCCCAGCCGCGCTGGCGCGGATGTGGCAACGGCTCGTGCCGCCGCCCGCGCGCGCCGGCATCGCGGTGATCTCGGGCGCAACCGGCGCGCAACCGGCGACCGGCGAGGAGCGCGCCTGGCTCAAAACTTTGCCCGACGTGCCGGTGCGGGCAACGAGCAGCATTCTCGGGCATGGCTTCGAGCCGCAATTCGCCATGAATATCGCGCTGGCCGCGCTCGCGCTCGGTCGCAAAAAGTTGTTCCCGGCGGTGGACTCCTCCGGGGTCGAACAGGAGTATGAAGGTCCGCTCGAGCGCGTCGCGGTCACCGCCGTCGGTCACTGGCGCGGCGAGGGCATGGCGCTGATCGAGGCGGTGACGTGAAGGAGGCTTGGATGGCAGCGGGCAAGAATGGGCGGCCGGTCGTGGTGGTCACCGGTAGGGGCATCATTACCTCGCTCGGCGCCGGCAAGGCGGACAACTGGGCCAAGCTCACGGCCGGAGAATCCGGCATCCACCGCATCACCCGTTTTGCCAACGAGGGCCTCAAGACCACGATCGCGGGCAGCGTCGATTTCGTTCCGGTCGAGCCGTTCTGCTCGACCGAGCTCGGAGAGCGCATGGCGACGATGGTTGCCGAGGAGGCGATCGACGAAGCTCGCATCGGCAGCAAAGGCGACTTTCCCGGCCCGCTGTTCCTCGCCGTCGCTCCGGTCGAGATCGAGTGGCCGCATCGCGACGTGCTGGCGGCCGGCTCCGGCGCCAACGACGCGGTCGGATACGACGATCTCCTGCGGGCGAGCGCATCGGGCCGCTTCCATGCCATTCACGAGCGCTGCCTGTTCGCTTCCGTGGCCGAGCATCTCGCCGAGCGCTTCGGGACCAAGGGCTCGCCGATTTCGGTGTCGACCGCTTGCGCATCGGGGGCGAGCGCGATCCAGCTCGGCGTCGAAGCGATCCGCCGTGGCGAAGCCGCGGCCGCGCTCTGCATCGGTACCGATGGCTCCGTCAATGCGGAGTGCCTGATCCGCTTCTCCCTCTTGTCCGCGCTGTCGACGGCAAACGACCCGCCGCAAGCGGCGGCCAAGCCGTTCTCCAAGAACCGCGACGGCTTCGTCATGGCGGAGGGCGCGGCTGCCCTCGTGCTCGAGAGCTACGAATCCGCCGTTGCACGCGGAGCGAAGATTCTCGGCGTGTTGGCGGGCTGCGGCGAGATGGCGGATTCGTTCCACCGCACCCGCTCGAGCCCCGACGGCAAGGCCATCATCGGCTGCATCCGTAACGCCATCACGGACGCCGGTCTTACCCCCGACGACATCGACTACATCAACCCGCATGGCACCGGCACGCCCGAGAACGACAAGATGGAATATCTCGGCGTGTCGTCGGTATTCGGCGAGCGCGCGAAATCGATACCGATTTCCTCGAACAAGTCGATGATCGGGCATACGCTGTCGGCGGCCGGCGCGGTCGAGACCGTATTCACGCTGCTCACGCTGGAGCATCAACGCCTGCCGCCGACGATCAACTATAAGGTCCCCGACCCGGCCATACCGCTCGATGTCGTGCCGAACATCGCGCGCGATGCCAAAGTTCGTCACGCGCTGTCAAACTCGTTCGGCTTCGGCGGCCAGAACGTCTCGCTGGTGATGAGCCGCGAGCCCGCGTGACGCATGCGGGCACTTAGGCTGGTCGCCGACCGCAAGCTCGAGCTTGCCGACCTCCCCTCGCCCGCGACCCCGGCAGCGGGCGAGGTGCAGATCAAGATCAGCGCGGTGGCGCTCAACCACCTCGACCTCTGGGGCTATCGCGGCATGGCCTTCGCGCGGCGCAAGCTGCCGATCGTGGTCGGCGTCGAGGCCGCGGGCGAGATTGCCGCAATCGGTCCGGATGTAGCCGCCTTCAAGCCTGGCGACCGCGTCGTCATGTACGGCGCCTTGACCTGCGGCACCTGCAAGGCCTGCCGGGAGGGCCGCGACAATTTGTGTGAAAATGTCGGCGGCATCATGGGCTTTCACATCGACGGCTTTGCCCGCGATCTCGTCAATATGCCGGCGCGTCTTGTGATACCGGTTCCCAAAGGGGTGGCCTTGCGCGACGCCGCCTGCGCGCCGATCGCATTTGCAACGGTGCAGCACATGCTGTTCGACAATGCCAGGCTCGAGCCGGGCGAGAGCGTGCTCGTGCATGCCGGCGGTTCCGGCATCGGCTCTGTCGCCATCAAGATGGCGAAGGCGCTCGGCTGCACCGTCATCACCACGATCGGTGACGATGCCAAAGCCGAAAAAGCCAAGGCGCTGGGCGCCGATCACGTGATCAATTATCGCACCGAGCGCTTCGAAGGCGCCGTGCGCAAGATCACGGCCAAAAAGGGCGTCGACGTGGTATTTGAGCACGTCGGCGCGGACACCTTCAACGGCTCGCTCCTTTGCCTCAAGCGCGGCGGACGGCTGGTCACTTGCGGCTCGACCTCGGGGCCATCGACGACCATCAACCTGATGCAGCTTTTCCAACAGCAATACCGCATCATCGGCTCGTTCGGCGCCTCGATGCGCAACATCCGCGAGAGCCTCGCCAAGATGGCAAGCGGCCTGTTGCCGGTGATCGACACCGAGGTTGCGCTCGCCGACTTCGAGCGCGGGCTGGCGCGGATCGAAAGCCGGCAGGTGTTCGGAAA
>JAFAHL010000673.1 GCA_019237215.1 Hyphomicrobiales bacterium
CGCCGCGCCGGTATGACGGTGCGGGCGGGCGCGCTCGCCGGGGTCGAGCACGGTGAAGGCGGCGAGCAGCGTGCTCGTGGTCGTCGTTTCCGCGCCGAAGGCCGGATGCGCCATGATCAGCGCGCGGCGTTCGATGTCATTGATCGAAACCTCGCCGACGGAGCGCTGCAGCAGCGGCTCGACCTCGCGCCAGCGCCAGAGGAACGGCGCGTCCGGCGGCTGCGGCCTGATCGGGGTAATGCGCTGGTAGCGGTCCCACAGCGGATGCAGGTTTTTTGACTCGAGCTCGGACACGAAGGGGCTGCCCTGCCTCGCCATAACTGTGTCGGCCATTTGATCCCTCCGCGCGAACGGTGCGCTCCCCTCCCCCACCGAACCCGGGCCTGCCCGGGTTCGGCACTTTAGACTTGGCCGAAATCGGGTAAACCCGACTTCGGCCGGGGAGGGATTGGGGGTGGGGGTGGTGCGATTTTGCAGGCGACGCGAGCGTCATCTTACCGCGCCACCCCCCTCCCCACCCTCCCCCACAAGGGGGGAGGGAGTAGACCGAGTTTGCCGCCTGCGCTCATTCCACTCCAGCGGAATGCGCTCTGGCTGTTACTCTTCTCACGTCTTCGGCAGCTTGGCGTCGATGTTTGCGCCGTCGATGATGACGTGCTTGATGAACACGCGCGGCTCGACCTTGTCGCCCTTGAGGAACGCGGCGAGCACGTCGACGCCCAGGCGGCCCCATTCCACCGGGTTCAACTCGACCGTCATGGCCAGATTTTCCTCCTTCACCGCCCGCAGCGCCGGCGGCACGCCGTTCATGCCGGTCACCAGCGTCTTGCCCTTGCGGTTGGCGGCGTTGACCGCCTGCATGGCGCCGAGCGCGACATCGTCGTTGGCGGTGTAGATCGCGGCAAGGTCGGGATTGGCAACCAGCACGTCTTCCGCCTGCTTGACGCCGCGCTCGCGCGTGAGCGGGCCGTCGGCGCGGAACACGATCTCGATGCCGGGATATTTCGCCATCACCTCGCTGTAGCCGTCGCCGAGATTCTTGAACGTCGGTGCGCCGCTCGGTCCCATCAGCAAGGCGACCTTGCCCTTGCCGGCGAGCTTGCGCGCCGTCCACTCGGCGATGTCGCGGCCGATCTGCTTCTCGTCCATGGCGACGTGGATGGTCTGGTTGGGCGATGCGGAGCCGCGTGCGACCGAGACGATCGGGATCTTCGCCGCCGCCGCCGCGTCGTAGGCCGCGTTCACCCCGACCGCGTCGATCGGAGAAATCAGAATGCCTTGCACGCCGCGCGCGACCAGGTCCTGCACGCCGTTGATCTGCTTGAGCTTGTCCTCGTTGGCGGACACCGTGGCCACCTCCCAGCCGAGTTCCTGCGCGCGCGCGCGAATGCCGCGCAGCATGGCGATGTAGAACGGGTTGTCGTCCTGCGCGAGCGAGACGCCGATGGTGGTCTTGTGCTGGCCGGCCGCGGGCGCCGTCAGCGCGAGCGCGGCCGGAAGCATCAAGGCGGCGGCGAACGCCGTCATGGGAAGCCTGAGCATGTGAAAACTCCTCCTTACCATGGTCAGTCGTCGGTCGTCGGCTCAATCGTTGCGATCACTGGTTTCTGTGCGAGCGTAGCCTTTCAGCGGCAGCGGCGGCAATGATCACGGCGCCCACGGCGACGCGCTGCCAATAGGAATCGACATTGAGCAGGTTGAGCGCGTTGCCGAGCACGATCATGATGAAGACCCCGATGACGCTCTTATAAAGCGTGCCTTCGCCGCCCTGGAGCGACGCGCCGCCGAGAACCACCGCGGCGATGGCGGTCAATTCGTAGAATTCGCCCGCCGTCGGCTGGCCGGACTGCAGGCGGGCGGCGAGCATCACGCCGGCGATCCCGGCAAGCGCGCCGCACCAGACGTAGGTCGAGGCTATCACGCGGCGCACCGGCACGCCCGCGAGATAGGCCGCCTCCCGCCCGCCGCCGGTGGCATAGACACGCCGGCCGTAAGGGGTGGCGTGCATGACGAAGGACAACACCGCCAGCAGCACGGCGGGAACCCAGACCAGATAGTGAATACCGAGGAAGCGCTCGGAGCCGAAGGCGATGAATTCGCCCGGCAGCCCGGTCTCGCCGCTCACCGGCGCGCCGCCGGTGAGGAGAAAAACGACCCCGCGCACCAGCACCATGGTGCCCAGCGTGGTGATGAAGGGATTGACGTTGAGGAACGCGATGACGAGACCGTTGGCCAGCCCGACGGCGGCGCCAGCGACGATTCCGGCCGCGACGCCGGCCGCGATCCCGGCCTCGAGCATGACCATGCTCGCGATGCAGCCGGACAGCGCCGCCGTCGAGCCCACCGAGAGATCGAAGCCGCCGCCGACGATGACGAAGGTCATGCCCATGGCGATCACCGCCATGATCGAGGATTGCACCAGGATATTGGTGAGGTTGAAGGGGGAGAGAAAACGATTGGTCAACAACGCGGTCGCCGCGCACAGGACGATGAGCGAAATCAGCGGCATCTGACCCGCGACATTCCATCGTCGCGCCGTGGGTTTCATCTCAACCGCCGATCGCACTGCTCAGCGTCGACTCGTCGAGGCTTGCGGGGCGCTCGAGCGCGGCTGCGATCCGCCCCTGCCGCACGGCGAGAACGCGATCGCACAAGCGCGCAAGCTCGCCGAGATCGCTGGAATGGATCAGCGCGCCACCGCCGCGGGCGACGACATCGCGGATGAGCGCGTGGATCTGCGCCTTGGCGGCGACATCGATGCCCTGGGTGGGCTCATCGAGGAGGAGTACGGCGACCCGCCGCGCCAGCCATTTCGCCAGGATCGCTTTCTGCTGATTGCCGCCGGAGAGCGCGCTCGCCTTGAGCTCGGGCCGCCGCGGACGGATGTCGACCAGTTCCATCACCTCGGCGACGAGGCGATCGCCGGCGTCGCGGTCGAGCCAGCCGATGCGCGTAAGCGCATCGAGATTGGGCAACAAGATGTTGTCGCGGACCGACTGATTCATGATGAGGCCGAGCGCGCGTTCGCCCGGCACCATGCCGATTCCCACTGCAATGGCATCGGCGGGGCTTGCGAACCGGCGCTTGTCGCCGCGCGCCCCGACCATCGTCGGTTTGCTGCCGGCGCCGAACAAGCCGCGGATCATCCGATCGGCGCCGCTGCCGAGCAGGCCGGCCAAGCCAACGACTTCGCGCTCGCGCACGCACACGCTCGCAACCCCCTCGGGTTGCGCTTCCAACAGCGGTTCACCGGCTGGGAGCGAAAAGGCGACGGCCGCTTGCGCCAGCCGTCCGATCATGGCGCCGACGAGGTCGTTCACGGCGAAGGCGCCCCGGGCGGCAACCGCCGCCACCCTCCCGTCGCGCAGCACCGTGCAGCGGTCGGCGATGGCCACCACCTCATCGAGACGGTGGGAAATGTAGATGACGGCGGTGCCCTGGCGCTTCATGCGCGCCAGCACCGAAAACAACCGCTCGATCTCGCGTTTTTCGAGCGCCGCGGTCGGCTCGTCGAGGATGAAGACGCGGCTCTGCCTGCGCAGCGCCTTGGCGATCGCCACGAGCTGACGCTCGGCGAAGCCGAGCGAAGCAACGCTTGCCCGCGGATCCGGGTGAAAGTCGAGC
>JAFAHL010000576.1 GCA_019237215.1 Hyphomicrobiales bacterium
ACGTTGCGGGGACCCGCGCGTCGGTCGATGCCATCGTCGCGCGGCTGGAGCGGCTGCCCACCTCGTGGTGGCAGGTGAAGGCGCGGATCATCGTCGGCGTCGCCACCTTCTTCGACGCCTTCGACGCGCTGGCGATCGCATCGGTGCTGCCGGTCATCGTCCCGCTCTGGAAGCTGACCCCGCCGCAGATCGGGCTGCTGATCTCGGCCGGCTTCCTCGGGCAATTGCTGGGCGCGTTGTTGTTCGGCTGGATCGCGGAGCGTTACGGGCGGATGACGGCCATGGTCTGGTCGATCGCGCTGTTCGCGGTGATGAGCCTCGTCTGCGCGCTGGCGTGGGACTACGACTCGCTGCTGGTGCTACGCACCATCCAAGGCATCGGGCTCGGCGGCGAGGTGCCGGTCGCCGCCGTCTTCATCAGCGAGCTGGCAAAGGCGCAGGGCCGCGGGCGTTTCGTGCTGTTGTACGAGCTCGTGTTCCCGATCGGCCTGGTGGCGGCAAGCCTCGCCGGATTGTGGGTCGTGCCGCATCTCGGCTGGCAATACATGTTCGTCATCGGCGCGCTGCCGGCGCTGCTCGCGCTCGCGCTGCGCAGCCTGCTGCCGGAATCCCCGCGCTGGCTCGCCGTGCACGGCCGCAACGCCGAGGCCGAGGCCGCGATGACGCTGATCGAGAGCGAGACGCAGAAGGCGACCGGAGCGCCGCTGCCGCCAGTAAAGCCGGTCGTGTCCACCGCGGACAAACCCGCCGCCCTGGCCGATCTCTTCGGCCCGCTCTATTTGCGACGCACCTTGGTGGTGTGGGTGATCTGGTTCTCGGCCTATTTCGTGAACTACGGGCTCGCGATCTGGCTGCCGACCTTGTACCGAACCGTGTTCAAGCTCCCGCTCGAGGTTTCGCTGCGATACGGATTGATCACGCAGGCGGTCGGCCTTCTCGGCACCTTGATCTGCGCATTGACCATCGACCATGTCGGGCGGCGGGCATGGTTTGCAATCTCGTTTGCGGCTGCGACGCTGGCCTTGGCCACGCTTGCGCGCTTTCCCACCCCCAGCGCGGAGCAAGTGCTGACCTTTATGACCATCGCGTATTTCTTCATCAGCACCATCAATATCGGGGTCTATCTCTACACGCCGGAACTTTACCCCACCCGCGTGCGCGCGCTCGCGGTGGGGGCGGCGACGGCTTGGCTGCGGTTTGCCTCCATGATCGGCCCAACGGTGGTCGGGATGATGATCGCCTCGGGCCTGCCGGCAGTCTTCGTGGCGTTTGCCGCCGTTGCCGGGCTTGCGGCCGTCATCACCGGTGTCTTTGCCGTTGAAACAAGAGGGCGCGTGCTGGAGGAGGTCTCGCCGTAGCGGTGCGCGACGAAATCCATCGCGGCGCCTCGGCCGAGTGCGCCAAACTCGACCCTTGCCAAGGGCGCTGGCGCTCTGCAACGTGGCGTCAAAATCGGACAAACGCCGCAAAACCGGCTACCGGGAGAAACGCATGCCCCTGTCGCGATTGATGTTTGCAAGCATCGCCGCCGCCGCGCTCTTGGGGACGAGCGCGGCACAGGGCGCCGAGCCCATCAAGATCCGCCTGTCCTGGGTCGCCCCGGTCACCAACTGGGCCCCGATCATCCTGGAGAAGAAGGACCTCGCGCGCAATCTCGGCAAGTCCTACACGCTCGAGCCGGTCCGCTTCGCCGGCACCCCGCCGATGGTGACGGCGCTCGCCAACGGCGAGCTCGAAGTCGCCAATCTCGCCTATTCCACGCTTGCGATCGCGATCGAGAACGCCGGCATGGAGGACCTGCGCATCATCGCGGACGAGTTCCGCGACGGCGTCGAAAGCTATTACTCGCAGGAGTACATGGTTCTCGCCGACGGCCCGATCAAGAAAGTCGACGATCTCAAGGGCAAGGTAGTGATGACCAACGCGGCCGGCAGCGCCGTCGACGTCGCCATGCGCGCGATGCTGCGCAAGTTCGGTCTCGAGGAGAAGCGCGATTATACGATGGTCGAGTCGGCTTTCCCCACCATGCGCGCCATGCTGTCGGAGAAAAAGGTGGACATGATCCCCGCGGTCATTCCGTTCTCCTACGATCCCGAGTTGCGCAAGATCGGCCGCACGCTATTCGTCCAGCGCGATGCGATCGGCGTCACCGACATGATCGTGTGGACCGCGCGCAAGCCGCTCCTCGACAAGAACCGCGCCGCCATGATCGACTTCATGGAGGACGCGTTGCGCATCACGCGCTGGTACCTCGACCCGAGCAACCACAAGGAGGCCATGGAGATCGCGGGCCGCGTCACCAAGCAGCCGCCCGAGCGCTTCGATTGGCTGTTCACCAAGCGCGACGCCTACCACGATCCCAACATGCTGCCCGACCTCGCGGCGCTGCAGAAGAACGTGGACATGACGCGCGACCTCGGCTTCGTCAAATCCGCGCCTGACGTCAAGAAGCACGCGGACCTGAGCATCGTGGAAGAGGCGGCAACGCGGCTGAAATAGCGCGGCAGCCGAATGACGGCCGCACCGCGACTGGGATAAGATCGTCGGGCGAGGCAATCGTGCCTGACGGGCTCAAGTCATCGGCGCCGGAGCGGCAATGACCGATTACTGGGTGAGCAAGCTGTTCTTCGATCTGCAGCACGATGCGGAGCTGGCGGCGCAGTATCGCGCCAACATGCCCGCCGTGCTCGCGCGCTACGAGATTAATCCCGACATCCGCAAGGCGCTGCTCGAGGACGACGTGGGCAAGATCGCGCCGCTCGTCAACGCCTACCTGTTGCGTTTCTACTTCCAGATCCGCGGCATGCCGGAAGGCGAGTTCATCGCGCGGCTGCACGCGCTCAAGTCGGGGAAAGGGAAGGTCGATGGCTGATCTCGTGGGCGTGTTCGCGGCCAGTCATGGGCCGATCATCGCGCGGGACTGGGAGATCATGGCGCGAGATCACCGCGACCGGCTGGCGGCCGGCTTCGACGAGATCGGGCGCCGCCTCAAGGCCTGCCGACCGGACCTGCTCGTCGTCATATCGCCCGATCACTGGGTCAACTTCTTCATCAGCAATTTGCCGGCGGTCTGCATCGGCATCGGCGACGAGCACGACGGCCCGCCCGAACCGTTCATGAAAAAGGTGTTTCCGCGCGAGCGCCTCAAGGGCCACGCCGCGTTCGGGCGCCATCTGCTCGAAACCGCGCTCAACGGCGATTTCGAGCCGGCGCTGTCGCACCGCCTCAAGCTCGACCACGGCACTTGCATCCCGCTCTGGCGCATCGGCGTCGACGCCGAGCTGCCGATCGTGCCCGTGATCGTCAACGACCTCGAGGAGCCGATGCCGAGCATTCGGCGCTGCCTCGCCTGGGGCCGGCTGCTGCGACAAGCGATCGAGAGCTACCCCGAGCCGTTGCGGGTGGCGGTGCTCGGCACCGGCGGCTTGAGCCACTCGATCGGCGAGCCGACCATGGGCTGGATCGACGAGGAATTCGATCACGCCTGCATCAAGGACTTCGAGGACGGCGAGGATGCGCGGCTCGCCACGTTCCTGACCCATGCGCTTGCGCGCACCGGCAACGGCGCGCACGAAATCCGCGACTGGGTGATCGCCCACGCCGTTGCCGGCAGCAAGGGCTTCGAGCTGATCGACTATTTCCCGAGCCCGCAGACGCTGGTCGGCGCCGGATTCGCGTCGTGGCGGGTGACGGGGGCGGCCTAGCCGGTCGGCAGCCGGACCGTTCGATCCCGAAGCTCACACGAAAGTGCGCCGCGAGAGCTTGCGAACGTCGCGATCGGGACACTAGGTGCCCCGCAAGGCGATAACGCCGAAGAACGCGAAAGCGAGGCCGAGATGGTCGTAACTGCGCCGTATCCCGCGGAACCGCCACACGATTCTCCGACGCTATCCGGCCGACCGCCCACCTTCGGCGAGCGAATCAGCGCATACGTCGCGAGCAGGCTTTTCATCACCATCATCCTCGTACTGCTCGTTCTGGCCGGACTGCCGATTGCGGTCTGGCTCGACCTGCGCGACCTGTCGGAGCGCGCGCTGACCGAGCAGGTCGACGAGCTGTCGTCGACGATCGACAGCATTCGGAACTATTACGCCGGCAACGTGGTGGGCCGCGTGCTCGCCGACGGCGAGAAGACGCACGTGCTCCCCAACTACGCGGAAGTCCCCGGCGCCATTCCGATCCCGGCCACCCTCTCGCTCGAACTCGGCGACCTGATCAATCGAAACAACGGCAACACGCAATTCCGCTTTTTCTCGGACTATCCCTTCAAGAACCGCCCGCCGCACGCCTTCGACGAGTTCGAGCGGCAGGCGCTGGCAAGCCTGCGGCAAAATCCGCATTCGCGCGTGTATGGGATTTCAGGTTCGATTTTCGACCGCCGCGTGCGCTTGGCCACGCCGATCATCATGGGTGCCGCCTGCGTGAATTGCCATAATACGCACCCCGACAGCCCCAAACGCGACTGGCAAGTCGGCGACGTGCGCGGCATCGAGGAGTTCGTCATCAGCCAGCCGATCGCGGCGCACATCTTCGCATTCAAATATTTGCTCATTTACTTCGCTTTCGTCGCCGTCACCGGCCTCGCCTTCATCGCACTGCAACGCCACCAATCCAGCCTGATCGCGCGCTTCAACAAGGAGCTGGGACAAGCCAACGAGTTCCTCTCGGCCTTGGCGAAAAAAATCGCCAAATATCTGCCGCCGCAGCTCTATCGCGGCATTTTCGCCGGCAAGGACGTCGAGATCGCCACCGAGCGCAAGAAGCTCACGGTATTCTTCTCGGACGTGGTGGACTTCACGGCGAGCGCGGAGCGGATGCAGCCGGAAGAGCTCACGGCGCTGCTCAACGAATATCTGACCGAAATGTCGTCGATCGCGGCGGCGCACGGCGGCACGGTCAACAAATTCATCGGCGACGCGATCCTGGTGTTTTTTGGTGATCCCGAATCGCGCGGGGTGGTCAGGGACGCAAAGGCGTGCCTGGCAATGGCGTTGGACATGCAGCGCCGCCTCGCCGAACTCAACGTGCAATGGCGAAAGCGCGGCATCGAGGAGCCCTTCCGCGTGCGTATGGGCATCAACACCGGCTTCTGCAACGTCGGCAATTTCGGCAGCGACGACCGGATGGATTACACGATCATCGGCGCCGAGGCCAATCTCGCCGCGCGTCTGCAGTCGATTGCGGAGCCGGGCGGGATCGTGCTGAGCTACGAGACCTTCATGCTCGTGCGCGATATGGTGCGTGCGCACCCGCTGGAGCCGATCACGTTGAAGGGCATCGCCCACCCGGTCGTGCCCTACGCCGTGGAGGGCAGCATCGCCGCGGCGGGCGAAGCTGCGCAAGTCATCAACGAGCACGATACCGGGCTCGACCTCTTCATCGATACCGCTGCGATCGATGCGTCGGCGGCGGAGCGCGTGCGTCGGACGCTCGAAAGCGTCGTCGCCGAGTTGAAGCTGCGCGGCC
>JAFAHL010000622.1 GCA_019237215.1 Hyphomicrobiales bacterium
AGCCCGGCGACGGTCGTCGCTTCGTCGTCGGGCAGGTTCCACTCCAAGGCGCGGTTGAGATCGCGGATCGGAACGCCGCCATCGACGTTGACCGAGCCATCGGGCTGCGGCCGCACGCCAGGCACCGCGATGTCGTGCTCATCCGAGATGTCGCCGACGATTTCCTCCAAAATGTCCTCGAGCGTGACCAGCCCCATCACCTCACCGTATTCGTCGACCACCAGCGCGAAATGCGTCTTCCGCCGCCGGAAAGCTTTGAGTTGCTCGGACAGCGGGCGGATGTCGGGCACGAACCAGGGCGGCCGCGCAATGGCAGTGACGTCGATCTTGGCAAGATCGCCGTCCGAGATCTGGATCGCACGCAAGAGGTCCTTGGCGTGCAAGATGCCGATGATGTTCTCAGGCTTTCCCTTCCAGAGCGGCACCCGCGTGACCTCCGATTCCAGCACCGCCTTGACCACCTGCTCGGGCGGGTCGTCGGCGCAGACCGTGACCATCTCGGTGCGGTGGATCATGACGTCGGAGACGGTGAGATCGCGCAGATCCAGAAGCCCGCTGAACATGTCGCGGTCGAGCCTCTCGACGCCGCCCGTCCGGTGCAAGAGATCGACCGCTCCCCGCAGCTCCTCATGGGGCGAAAGAATCGATTCGGTTTCGCCGACCTTCATCCCGGCCATCCGCAGCGCCCATTTCACGACCCATTCGACGCCAATCAGAACGGGCGCGAGCACCCGGACCGTCCAATCGATCGGGCGCGCAACCGCAAGCGCGATGCGGTTGGGCGCGTTGAAGGCTGCGGTCTTCGGCAAGACCTCGGCGAACACGACGATCACGATGGTCATGACGACGGTGGCATAGATAACACCCACCTCGCCGAACCAGGTGAGTAGCACGCCGGTCGCGAGCGCGGAGGCCGCGATATTGACGGCGTTGTTGCCGAATAGGAGCGCGCCGATCAATCTCTCGCGCGCGTTGAGCAGGCGATTGACCAGCGCCGCACGCCGATTCCCCTGCTTTTCGAGACGATGCATGCTGGCGCGCGACGACGCGGTCAACGCGGTCTCGCTGCCCGCGAAGAAGGCGGACAGCAGGATGAAGATGGGAACCGCCACCAGGGCGAACCAATCGTAGGCAGTCATCGCTCGGCGAGCTTCTCGACCAGAAAGGCATGGACCTCGGCGGCATCAACGTCGGGCGCGATGAAGCTTGCGCCGATTGCGCGCGCCAGTATGAAGGTCAGCCTGCCGCGCTTGACCTTCTTGTCCTGGGCGACGAGCTCCATCAGGCGGTCCGCGCCCGGCAGACCGCCAGGAACCGAAGAGACACGGATCGGCAGGCCGACAGCCGCAAGGTGGCGCTCGACGCGCTCGGCCTCGGCCGGGGACAGCAGCCCGCGCCTGGCGGAGAATGCGAAGGCGAGTGTCATGCCGAGCGCAATTGCCTCGCCGTGCAGCAGGCGGTCGGAGAAACCGGCCGCGGCCTCGAGCGCGTGGCCGAAGGTATGGCCGAGATTGAGCAGCGCGCGCTCGCCGACTTCGCGCTCGTCGCGGCCGACGATCGCGGCCTTCATGCGGCAGCTCACCGCGATGGCGTGCTCGCGCGCCGGGCCGCCTGCGAACAGCTCCCGCCAATTGGCCTCCAGCCAGGCGAAGAAGCCAGCATCCCCGATCAAGCCGTATTTGACGACTTCGGCATAGCCCGCGCGGAATTGACGTGCCGGCAACGTGTCGAGCAGCGCGGTGTCGGCCAAGACCAGCACCGGCTGATGGAAGGCGCCGATGAGGTTCTTGCCGTGGTTGGAATCGATCGCGGTCTTGCCGCCGACCGAGGAATCGACTTGCGCAAGCAGCGTGGTTGGCACCTGCACATAGTCGAGACCACGGCGGACAACCGCGGCGGCAAAGCCGCCAAGATCGCCGATTACGCCGCCGCCGAGCGCCACCACGACATCGGCGCGTTCGATGCGCGCGGAAATCAGCGCTTCGCACACTCGCTCGAGCACCGGGAAGCTCTTCGACGTCTCGCCCGCTGGCACCGTCACCGACGTGCTACCGATGCCGGCGGCAGCGAGCGCGGCCTCGGTCGCGGCGAGGTGGTGACGCGCGACGGTTTCGTCGGTGACGATCGCAGCCTTGGCGCCCGGCCGCAGCGCGGCAATTTTCTCACCCAGCAGGGTCAGCTGACCGCGCCCGATAATGATCTCGTAGCTGCGCTCGCCGAGCGCCACATTGACGACGGTCGGATGGCTGGCGCGCAGCGGCGCAGTCATGGCCGGCGATCTCCTTCGGACGGCTGGCCGGCCCCCGCGCAAGCCACTCGCATCTGCCCCGCGAGCCCGCTCACGATCTCGTCAACGATCCTATCGTGCAGTACGTCGCGCGACTGTACGGTGAGATCGGCCAAAGCATAGGTCGGATCGCGCTCCTCCATCAGCTTGCGCAGCGTTGCGGCCGGATCTTCGGTTCTAAGCAGAGGCCGATCCTGGCGGCGCCTGATACGTTTCATGAGCACGTCGAATTCGGCCTTGAGCCAGATCGAAATGCCCTTGGCCGCGATGGCGGCGCGGGTGTCCGGGTTCATGAACGCTCCGCCGCCGGTCGCCAGCACTTGCGGCCCGCCCTCCAGCAGGCGCGCGATCACGCGCGTCTCACCGGCGCGGAACTCCGCCTCCCCGCGGATGGCGAAGATATCGCTGACGGACATGCCGGCCGCCTTTTCGATCTCCGCATCGGCGTCGACGAATGGAACGCCAAGGCGCAGCGCCACGCGGCGGCCGATGGATGACTTGCCCGACCCCATCATGCCCACGAGCACGACCGAGCGCCGCCCGAGCGCCGCCGTGATGGCGGCTTCCAGTCGCGTGCTGACATCGTGAGCCGCGCCGTGCGACATATTCCTCGATCCTCCAGCGCTGTTGCGGGTGCCCAGCACGGCCGCGTTCAGGCGGTTTCTCTTCTAGCACAACCACTTGCTGCGCCGCTTGGTAGCACAGGCGTGCCGCCGGCGCGCCATTAACCATCTTTGCGGGACGGCCACGATCTTTTCTCGGCTGACGCTCGGCGCCTATGTCCTAGTTTCTCCATTGTTTTAGGCGAGGTTGCCGCTCGAGGGTTCACCATGCCGAGTTTGTTCCGCTTCCTCACTCTGATCGGGGTTCTGGGCGGCCTGACCTATGGCGCCATGTTCATACTCGCAACCTGGTTCGATCCGAAGCCGCGCGAGATTACGGTTTCGATTCCGCCGGACAGGTTCGCCAAACAGCCCTGAGCGCGTCATCGCCGCATGGCCCTGCAGGCCGCAACTTCCGACCAGACCCTGATCGAGCTGTTCCTCGATATGGTCGCGGCCGAGCGCGGGGGAGCGAAGAACACGCTCGCCGCGTATGGCCGCGACCTCGCCGACTTCTCCGCGGAGCTCGGCAAAGCCGGACGCAGCATCGCTCGTGCCTCGACCGAGGATTTGCGCGGCTATCTCGGATCGCTCGGCCAGCGTCGCTTCGCGGCCTCCTCGGTGGCCCGGCGGCTCTCGGCCATCCGCCAGCTCTATCGCTTCCTCTATGCAGAGGGGCGCCGCGCCGACGACCCATCCGCCGTCATCGAAGGGCCGAAACGCGGCCGCGCGCTGCCCAAAGTGCTCACTATCGCCGAGGTAGACCGGCTGCTGGCGCAGGCGCGCACCGACATGGACAAGGCCGACCAGTCCGCGCTCACGCGGCTTCGCGCCGCGCGGCTCGCCTGCCTGATCGAGTTGCTCTACGCCACGGGATTGCGGGTGTCCGAACTCGTTGCGCTGCCGATTTCAGCCGCCGAGCGTAACGCCCGCATGCTCACCATTCGCGGCAAGGGCAACAAGGAGCGCCTTGTGCCGTTCAACGAAGCTGCCAAGAAGGCCATGGGCGACTATCTCGCGCTCCTGCTCGCAGCGCGACCTCAGCGGAAGGCGAAATGGCTTTTCCCCTCGTTCGGCGAAGCCGGTCACCTCACCCGCCAACACTTTGCCCGCGAATTGAAAACGCTCGCCGCGGCCGCGGGACTGCGCTCTGCGCAGATGAGCCCGCACGTGCTCCGCCATGCCTTCGCCAGTCACCTCCTGCACAACGGTGCCGACCTTCGGGTGGTGCAGACGCTGCTGGGCCACGCCGACATCTCAACCACGCAGATTTATACCCATGTGCTCGAGGAGCGGCTCAAGAGCCTGGTGCGCGACCTGCACCCGTTGGGGGAGGAATGACAAAACCGCTCGACATGATTTAGCCTGACGCCGCGAACGATGGAGTTGCCGATGACTCGCACGGCCGTAAAGCGTCTGTGCTCGATCTTGACCGGGGTCTCGCTTGCCGGCGCCTCGGCGCTGGCACAGACTCCTCAGGAGCGCGGCTGGTGCGAGAGCGAGGACGCGGTGACGGTCGATCAGCGCATCGACGGTTGTTCCGCCGTCATCAGAACGGCGCGCGACAAGGGCGACAAGCTCGCGGAGGCTTTCAACAATCGCGGTGTCGGCTACCGGCTCAAAGGCGACTATGACCGCGCCATTGCCGATTATAGCCAGGCAATCAAACTCAACGCCAAATTCGCCAGCGCCTACAACAACCGCGGCGTGGCCTACGACAAGAAGGGCGAGTACGACCGCGCCATCCTGGATTACGACCAGGCGATCAAACTCAAGCCGTCGGCTGAAGGTTACTTCAACCGCGGCAACGCCCAACTCGGCAAGGCCCACTATGATCGCGCGATCGATGACTACAACCAGGCCATCAAGCTCAAGGCGGATTTTGCCGCTGCGTTCGACAACCGGTGTTGGGCGCGCGCGGTGGTTGGAATCCTCAAGCCGGCGCTCGCCGACTGCAACGAAGCGCTCCGCCTGATGCCGAACAACGTCGCGACGCTCGACAGCCGCGGCTTCGTCTTTCTCAAGATGACTCACTTCGATGCTGCCGTTTCCGACTACGACGCGGCGCTGCAGATCAACCCGAAGCTTGCCTTCGCGCTTTACGGCCGCGGCTTGGCGAGACTGAAGAACGAGGATGCCGCGGGCGAGGCCGACATCGCGGCGGCGAAGGCGCTTCAGGCCGACATTGCCGAGGAATACGCGCGCTATGGCATGCAGGAAACGCGCTAGCCGGTCTTCGGCGCGGCGGGCCTGAGAGCGGCTCGATGCGCAGCTATCTCGATTTCGAAAAGCCGGTGGCCGAGCTCGAGGCCAAGGTGGCGGAGCTGCGCGCGCTCGAGAGTGGCGACAGTGCAGCCGCCATCGGCGAGGAGATTTCGCGCCTTGAAGCTAGGGCGGCGCAGGTGCTCAAAGACCTCTACGCGGAACTCACGCCTTGGCAAAAGACCCAGGTCGCTCGCCATCCGGAGCGCCCCCATTGCCTCGACTACGTCGGAGCCCTCATCACCGATTTCGTTTCGCTATCCGGCGACCGCAAATTCGGCGATGACGTCGCGATCATCGGTGGCTTCGGCCGCTTTCGCGGCGAAAGCGTCTGCGTCATCGGGCATGAGAAGGGCTCGTCGACCGAAAGCCGCCTCAAGCACAATTTCGGGATGGCGCGGCCGGAGGGATATCGCAAGGCGGAGCGGCTGATGCAGATGGCGGACCGTTTCGGGATTCCGGTTTTGTCGCTGGTCGACACCGCCGGCGCTTATCCCGGCATCGGCGCCGAGGAGCGCGGCCAAGCCGAGGCCATCGCGCGCTCGACCGATGCCAGCCTCGAACTCGGGGTGCCGAATGTGGCGGTCATCATCGGCGAAGGCGGTTCGGGCGGCGCCATCGCGATTGCCTCCGCCAACCGGGTGCTGATGCTCGAACACGCGATCTACAGCGTGATCTCGCCGGAGGGCGCCGCCTCGATCCTGTGGCGCGACACCGCCAAGGCCCAGGACGCAGCAACCGGCATGAAGATTACCGCCGACGACATGATGCGCTTCGGGGTCATCGATCAGATCGTGACCGAGCCGCCCGGCGGCGCCCACCGCGACCCGGCAGCCGCGATCGCTTCGACCGGAGAGGCGATCGCCAACGCGCTCGAAGAACTTGCCGGCCTCGACCGGGAGACCGTCCGCCGCCAGCGCCGCGAGAAATTCTTGGCCATCGGGCGCACGTGGGGCTGAAGGCCGCGACTGGCGCCGCGTTTTTCCCCGCGAACGATGGGTAAGCGCTTGTTTTCCAAACGAATCTTCAAAAATGCGATTCTTGAGCTTTGCCCTGATGTTACCCAAGTCTTGGCCTAGGTTCCGGTTGCCGTTGGGGGATGTGGGAGCGCCTTTCAGTCCGACGCAATCCCTTTTCACCCATTGGCGTGCTCAATCGAGCATTCATCGGGGCCCTGCGACGGGCAATCTTCCGATAAGCGATTGGGCCGGGGAGAGGCTTGGGGAAGCCTCGCGGGCGGGGGAGCTTTCTGTTGAATCGTCGACCCTTGGTGCGCGCGCTCTTGGCGTCAGCTGCGATTGCGGCGGCGCTAGCACTGGCCGGTTGCGACACCGACGGCACGACCTCGGCGGTCAACGGCCGCCACATGCAACCTCTTTCCGACCGGATGCAGGCCGAAATCGAAAGCAAGAACATGGCGAAGGAATCGCCGATCTTGGTGCGGATATTCAAAGAGGAATCCGAGCTGGAGATCTGGAAACAGGACAAGAGCGGGCACTTTGCCCTGCTTAACACCTATCCGATCTGCCGCTGGTCGGGCGAACTCGGTCCCAAGATCAAGCAAGGCGACCGCCAAGCGCCGGAAGGCTTCTACACCATCACTCCCGGCTTGATGAACCCGAATTCCAACTACTATCTCGCGATCAACACCGGCTTCCCGAATGCTTACGATCGAGCGAACGGACGCACCGGGGCCTTTCTCATGATCCATGGCGACTGCTCCTCGGCCGGCTGCTACGCCATGACGGACGAGCAGATCGCGGAGATTTACGCGCTCGCGCGCGAATCCTTCTTCGGCGGCCAGAGGTCGTTCCAGATTCAGGCGTACCCGTTCAAGATGACCCCGCTCAACATGGCCAAGCATCGCAATTCGCCGCACATGGCGTTCTGGAAGATGCTCAAGGAGGGCTATGACTACTTCGAGGTCACGCGAGCCGAGCCCAAGGTCGACGTCTGCGAGAAGCACTACGTGTTCGGCGCCGAACCGTCGGCCAAGTTCAGCCCGGCCGACCGCTGCCCGGCCTACAAAGTTCCCGAGGAGATCGCCGAGGCGGTCAGGCAGAAGCAGCACCGCGACGAGACCCAGACCGCCGAACTGATCAACCGCGGGACGCCAGCGCTCCCGGCCAAGACGGGCGTGGACGGCGGCATGAATGCAACGTTCCTGGCTGCCGTGAAGAGCCAGGGCGGTCCTGGCGCGACAATTCACACGGCGGCGGGCACGATCCCGCCCCACGTCAACCCACCGGCCGAACCTGTCACCGAGACAACGTTCGCGAGCGCGGTGAGCCTTGCTTCTGCCGAGTCAAAGTCCACTTACGCGCCGCGTTCGTCGGTGCAGGTCGCCTCAGCGGTGCCCGGGAGTTCGAGCGGAGTCGGCAGCTTGTTCAGCAATCTGTTCGGCTC
>JAFAHL010000137.1 GCA_019237215.1 Hyphomicrobiales bacterium
GCTGGTCAAGCGCCAGACCAGCGAAACGGCGGATTTCTTCGGCCTGCAGGACCGCGGCCGACTCACGCCTGGGCTGCGCGCCGACGTGAACTTGATCGATTTCGAGGGCCTGCGCCTCTACCAGCCGGAACTCGTCAACGATCTTCCCGCCGGCGGTCGCCGCTTCGTGCAACGGGTCGACGGCTACGTCGCCACGCTCTTGGCCGGAACGCCGACCTTCGAGCGCGGCGAACATACCGGCGCGATGCCCGGCCGCCTCGTGCGCGCGGGCCACGCGTAGCGGGGCTGCGAGACGAAAGCGCCGATCACTGCGGTAGCCCGGTGCGCGCGAGCGCTTGCGCGCGAATGTCGCCGTTGACCACCGTGCTCACGTCGAACGGCTGCGACAGGTGCCCCGCCTTGACCAACTGCTCCTGCAGCCATTCGAGCTTGTCCATCGGAATCGGCATGCGGGGATCAATGCCGGTGTCCGCACGCGCGGCTTCCGCGAACATGAACTCCGGCCGCGGATCGCCCGCCTTGATGCCGGCGATCTCGCGGGTGATCCGCAATTCCTCGTCGCGGTTCGCGAGCGCGTAATTGTAGCCCTGCATCTGCGCGGTCAGGAAGCGGACGGCATCCTCGCGCCGGGCGTCGAGCAACTTACCGGTGGTCACCGCGCACAGCCGCAGATATTTCGGCATCACGTGGCCGCCGCGCGCGACGAGCTTGATGCCGTTGGTCCCGCCGATGGGCAGGAACTCGATCGAGATGACGGTGGCGAGCGCAATCCCGCCGAGCAGCGCCTTGTAGCGCTCGGGGTCGTTGCCGAGGCTCGCGAACTTCACCTCGGACGCCGGCACATCATTCTGCGCGAGATAAGCCTTTCCGATCATGTCCGGCGTCGCATTGGGCGCCGATATCGCCATGGTGGCGCCCTTGAGATCCTGTGGACCCTTGAACTCGGCGCGCGCGAACACGCTGTGCACGACCGTCTGCCAATGACAGCCGATGATCTTGACGTCGGCGTTGCGCGCGGCCGCGATGATGGCGGTCGCCGCCCCGCCCTCGTAGCTCTCGAGCTCGCCCGCCAGCAGCGCGCGCAACGCAATGACGTCGTTCTGAAAATAGGGCAGCTCGAGCTTGAGGCCCTGCTTGGTCGCAAAGCCGCCGCGCACTGCCATCACCTGAAAGCCGGCGTCGCTCTTGGGTTCGATGACGCCGTGACGCCACGACTGTCCCTGCGCGTGGGCGCTAGCGGCGGCGCTCGCGAGTCCTGCAATGACGGCGGCCGAAGCCCACACGAGCTGCAATCGGCAGATGCTCGCCATCCTCATCGCGCGCTTTCCCTATGCGTCTTTGCACGCACCATAGGGCGGCACTTCGTTGCCATCAACGCCGCGGGGAGAAGCCAAGTGTGAATATCAAGCGGCGTATTCGCGCCGGCCTCGAACAACCGGCGATCCATCCCGCGCGCGGCGCGCCGTGAGCGTGCTCGGGCGTCCATCTCCGGTCGGCTGATAGAACACGCTGTAGCGGTGCACAGCCTCGGCGAACGCCGCCGCATCGGCATCCTTCGTCACCTCGAAGGCGTCGAAGCCGGCGCGATGCAGAAACAGCAGTTGATCGCGCAGGACTTGACCCGTTGCACGCAGCTCGCCGCGAAATTGATAGCGTTCGCGCAAGAGCCTCGCCTGACTGTAGGCGCGGCCGTCGCGGAAGGTCGGAAAGCCCAGCGCAACGAGCGCGATCCAGTCGAGATACCGAGCGAGCTCGGCAATCTTGCGATCGTTGGGCCAAATGACGCCGGTCGGGGCCTGGCGCAGGACGAGGTCGCGCGCGTCGGCCAAAAGTCGCGTCGCCGGCAAGACGGCGGCAACGCCTTCCGGCACCGGCGCGTCGTCGAGCACGCGCACGAAGCGATCTTCGATGACACGGCCTGCCTTAACGAGCCGCATAAACCCGCTCCTTGAAGGGATCGACGCCGACGCGCGCGACGGTGTCGATGAAAAGCTCGTCCGGCCGCTCGCGCAGCTCGAGATAGGCGGCGGCGACATCCTCGACCACGTCGGCGATCTCCCCGTACGGCACCGCCGGACCCAGAATCTTGCCGAGCTCGGCGTTCTCGTCGGCGCGGCCGCCGATCGTCACCTGGTAATATTCCTCGCCGTTCTTCTCGACGCCGAGGATGCCGATGTGCCCGATGTGATGGTGACCGCAGGCATTGATGCAGCCGGAGATATTGATGTGCAGCCGTCCGAGATTGCGGGCCAAATCGAGGTCCTTGAAACGGCGCGAGATCTCCTCGGCCACCGGGATCGAGCGCGCGTTGGCCAGGCTGCAGTAGTCGAGGCCGGGACAGGCGATGATGTCGGAGATCAGATTGACGTTGGGCGTGGCGACCCCGATTTCCTCGAGCGCGCGCCACAGCGCCGGAAGATCGCGCTGGGCGACGTGCGGCAGCGCCAAATTCTGCTCATGACCGACGCGAATCTCGCCGAAACTGTAGCGCTCGGCGAGATCGGCGATGGCGTCCATTTGCTGCGCGGTGGCATCGCCCGGCGGCCCTCCTTCGGGCTTGAGCGAGAGCGTCACGATGGCGTAGCCGGCAAGCTTGTGGTTGGCGACGGAATTGTCGAGCCAGACGCGGAAGCGGTTGTCCGCGCGCGCCTGTGCCAGTTCGGGGGGATTGTCCTCGAGGGCCTCGTATTCGGGATAGCGAAATCGCGCCGCGATATCGGCGACCACCGTAGGGTCGAGCGCCAGCGCGCCGTCCTTGATCGACTGCCACTCCTCCTCGACTTCGCGCGCAAATTTCTCCGCGCCGAGCTCGTGGACCAAAATCTTGATGCGGGCCTTGTAGACATTGTCGCGCCGGCCGTACTGGTTGTAGGTGCGCATGATCGCCTCGACGTAGCTGAGCAGATCACGCTTGGGCAGGAAGGGTTTGATGGTCTTGCCGAGGAAGGGGGTGCGCCCGAGCCCCCCGCCCACCATCACCTCGAAGCCGGTCTCGCCGACCCCGTTGCGGTGCATGTGCAGGCCGATGTCGTGGATCTTCACCGCGGCGCGATCATGCGCCGACGCGGTGAGCGCAATCTTGAACTTTCGCGGCAGGAACGAGAATTCCGGGTGCAGCGTCAAATGCTGGCGCAGCAGCTCCGCCCAAATGCGTGGATCCTCGATCTCGTCCGGCGCAACCCCCGCCCATTGATCGGTCGTGATGTTGCGCACGCAATTGCCGCTGGTCTGCATCCCGTGCAGTCCGGCGCGCGCGAGATCGGCCATCGCGTCGGGCAACTCCTCGAGCTTGATCCAGTTGAACTGGATGTTCTGGCGCGTGGTAAAATGGCCGTAATTGCGGTCGTAGCGCCGCGCCACGTGCGCGAGCATGCGCATCTGGTCGGAGGAGAGCGTGCCGTAGGGGATGGCGATCCGCAGCATATAGGCGTGCAGCTGCAGGTAGACGCCGTTCATCAGTCGCAGCGGCTTGAATTCCTCTTCCGTCAGCTCCCCGGACAAGCGACGAGCGACTTGGTCGCGGAATTCGCGGACGCGCTCGTCGACGAGGGTGCGGTCGAAGTCGTCGTAAATATACATATAATGTGTCCTCAGCGTTCGCCCGGCAGCGCGATGGTCGGTCCGTTGAAGCGAATCCGCTCACGCAGATTGCCCGGCAGCACGCGCTGCGGCGTCAACTCCACCGGTGCGACATAGGCATCGACCGCCTTGAGCTTATCGGCGAGCGCAGCCGTGAGCAGGTCGATCGCGGACGGCGTCGTCGTCACGACCGCGGCCGCAGCCAGATCCTTCGTCCAGCTGCCATCGGCGGAGCGATAAACCACGGCGCCATCGCCGAGCCGGTTGGCGGTGACGACGACCGGCCCCGTGACCTTGAGCTTCTGCTGCAGCGGCGAGGTCATGCGGCCTCCTGCGCGCTCACCGCGTCGACTTGCGCGGCGCGCCACGGCGCGGAGCGCGCGGCCACCTCGCCGATGACGAGAATGGCCGGCCCCTCGCCCACTTCGGCGGTCAAGGCGGCCAGCTCCTCGAGGCGGCCGACGGCCGCTTGCGAATCCGCTCGCGTCCCGCGCGCCAGAACCGCCGATGGCGTCGCGCGATCGCGGCCGGCTGCGATCAAGCCGTCGCGCACGGCGGCCGCAGTCGCCAGTCCCATATAGACGACGACCGTGGTCTGCCGGTCAGCGAGGCCCGACCAGTCGATCGCGGCCGCGTCTTCAGCGCGCTGAGCGGTGATGAAGGCGAGCTTGCCCGCCTCATTGCGGAAGGTCAGGGGAAGGCCCACCTCCGCCGCGCAGCCGAGCGCCGCGGTGATTCCGGGAACCACGACAACCGGAACGCCGGCCTCGCGCAGATATTCCAACTCTTCGCCGCCGCGCCCGAATACGAAGGGATCGCCGCCTTTGAGTCGCACGACGCGGCGACCGGCGCGGGCGGCTGCGACCAGGCGCCGGTTGATCTCGTCCTGCGCGATGCCTGCCTCGCCGCGCCGCTTGCCCACGAACACCTGCTCGGCGCCGCGTCGAGCTCGATCGAGCACAGCCGCGGTCACCAATTCGTCGTAGAACACCACATCGGCGTCCGCGAGGGCATGGAGCGCACGCAAGGTCAGAAGGTCCGGATCGCCCGGGCCTGCGCCGACGAGAAACACCGTTTCGGTTCTGCCGGCATCGCCGCTGTGGTGAGCGCCATTGGCGTCAATCGCGGCCACGAGGTGGGCCTCGGCCTCTTCGGAGCGTCCGGCCAGCACCGCCTCGGCAATGGGGCCTGCGATGACGTTTTGCCAGAAGCGGCGCGGCGACAGCGCGCGCGGGACGGCTGCGAATCGACGGCGGTGCCGGCCGATCAATTCGGCAAGATCGCCGATTCGAGTGGGCAGCAAGGCCTCGATCAGCTCGCGCAGACGCCGCGCCAACACCGGTGAGGCTCCGCCCGTGCCCACCGCGACCACCACCTCGCCGCGATCGACAATGGCGGGAAAAATGAACGTCGAGAGCTCCGGCCGATCGACG